>NZ_JBYSZY010000012.1:0-144626 GCF_058787635.1 Variovorax sp. FW305-3-2-15-B-LB1
GGGTACTTCCCTCCGCGAATGTCCCCCGGGCTTCGCCCTCCTCCTTGATTTCGCTGCGGGAAGCACCCAGTGCCCTGGTCACGGGGCACGCTGCGGGTGTTCGGCGGTCGCGGTCAGCCGCGCTCCGAGAACAGGGCCACGATCACCTGCCGCAACCACCGGTTGCCCGGGTCGGCCTCGAAGCGCTTGCTCCAGTGCAGCGACACGGTGAAGTCGCGCAGCGGAAACGGCGGCTCGACGATGGCGTAGCCGCCTTCGGCCGCGAAGCCGCGCGCGATGTTGCGCGGCATCACCACCGCCAGGTCGGTGGCGCGCACGATGGCCGGCAGCACCATGAAGTGCTCGGTCGTCAGGCGCAGCCGGTCTTCGAGGTTCAGCAGCTGCAGGATGCGCAGCGTGTCGGCGTGGGTGCGCACGGCCACGTAGTCGAGCTCGTGCAGCGCGGCCAGCAGCGCCTGGCCGCTGCGCCGGCGCTTCACGAAGGGGTGGTCGTGGCGCAGCAGCACGATGTAGCGGTCTTTCAGCAGCTGGGTGCGCTGGGTGTCCTCCACGTGCGGCAGGAAGCCGAAGGCGAAGTCGACCCGGCCGCTGTCCAGCGCGGTGGCGATCTCGCCCGGCGCGAGCGGCATGGTCTCCACGCGCACGCCGGGCGCCAGCTCGCGCAGCCGCGCCATCAGCGCAGGCAGGAAACGGCCCTCGCCGATGTCGCTCATGTGGATGCGAAAGAGCTTGCGCGAGGCGGCCGGGTCGAAGCGCTCGGGCTCGCTCAGTGCCTGCTGCAGCATGGCCAGCGCCGACTGCACGGGCACCGCCAGCCGCTCGGCGCGCGGCGTGGGCGCCACGCCGCCGAGGCTGCGCGTGAACAGCGCGTCGCCCAGGAGCAGGCGCAGCCGCGTGAGGCCGTGGCTGGCCGCCGGCTGCGTGAGGCCCAGGGCCTCGGCGGCGCGGCTCACGTTGCGGGTGCGGTAGACGGCGTCGAACAACCGCAGCAGGTTGAGGTCGACCGAATCAATATGCACCCCATTCATATTCGATAGCTGGCTCATTGCATTGAAGTATGACGCAGGCCCGCCCACACTCCCGCGTTCTCCTCACGACAAGAAGCACGAGACACGATGGAAGTTTCATTCAGCAAGGAAGTGGAAATGCTGCGCCTGGGCGCGGGCGACACCTTCCACGGCGAGGGCATCCTCGCGATCACCAAGGGCCTGCTGCAGTCGGGCGTGGCCTACGTCGGCGGCTACCAGGGCGCGCCGGTGTCGCACCTGCTGGACGTGATGGTGCAGGGCAAGGCCTACATGGACGAGCTGGGCGTGCACGTCGAGGCCTGCTCCAACGAGGCCTCGGCCGCGGCGATGCTCGGTGCGTCCATCCACTACCCGCTGCGCGGCGCCGTGACCTGGAAGTCGATCGTCGGCACCAACGTGGCGGCCGATGCGTTGTCGAACCTGTCGTCGCCCGGCGTGACCGGCGGCGTGCTGATCGTGGTCGGCGAAGACTACGGCGAAGGCGCCAGCGTGATCCAGGAGCGCACGCACGCCTACGCGCTCAAGTCGAGCATGTGCCTGCTCGATCCGCGGCCCGACCTGGGCGTGATGGTGCGCATGGTCGAGCAGGGCTTCCAGCTGTCGGAGGCCTCGAACATGCCCTGCCTGATGGAGCTGCGCATCCGCACCTGCCACGTGCGCGGCAGCTTCGACTGCAAGGACAACATCGCGCCCGCCGTGTCGACGCGCGCGCTGATGGACGAGCCGGCCGGCTTCAACTACATGAAGCTCGCGCACCCGCCCGTCACCTTCCGCCACGAGAAGCTCAAGGGCGACGAGCGCATGCCGGCCGCGCGCCGCCACATCGTGGCGAACGGCCTCAACGAGCTGATGCCCGGCCGGCGCCACCCCGACCTGGGCATCGTGGTGCAGGGCGGCCTGTACAACGCGCTGATCCGCAGCCTGCAGCAGCAGGGCCTGGCCGATGCCTTCGGCGACACCGACATCCCGATCCTGGTGCTCAACGTGACCTACCCGCTGGTGCCCGAGCAGGTGGCCGACTTCTGCGTGGGCAAGCGTGCGGTGCTGGTGGTGGAAGAAGGCCAGCCCGAGTACATCGAGCAGGACATCGCCACGCTGCTGCGCCGGCGCGACATCCAGACGCCGCTGCACGGCAAGGACCTGCTGCCGCAGGCCGGCGAGTACGGCGTGGAGGTGCTGTCGGGCGGCCTCGCGGCCTTTGCCGAGCGCTACCTCGGCGCGAGCGAGGCAGCAACCTCGGCGCAGGCCTGGCTGGCCGGCAACCGCGAACGTCGCGAAGCGGTGGCGCGTCGGCTCGATGCGCCGCTGCCCAACCGCCCGCCGAGTTTTTGCGTCGGCTGCCCCGAGCGGCCGGTGTTCTCGGCCCTCAAGCTCGCGCAGCAGGAGACCGGGCCGGTGCACATCGCGGCCGACATCGGCTGCCATGCCTTCGGCACCTTCGAGCCCTTCTCGATGGGCCACTCGATCCTCGGCTACGGCATGAGCCTGGCCAGCCGCGCGGGCGTGGCGCCGATGATGAACCGGCGCACGCTGTCGATCATGGGCGACGGCGGCTTCTGGCACAACGGCCTGCTCACCGGCGTGCAGAGCGCGCTGTTCAACGACGACGACGCGGTGCTGCTGATCTTCAAGAACGGCTACACCTCGGCCACCGGCACGCAGGACATCATCTCCACGCCCGACGACGAGGTGAAGGAGCGCGCCGTCGACAAGCAGCAGAGCCTGGTCGACAAGAACCAGACCATCGAGGCCACGCTCACGGGCCTGGGCGTGAAGTGGATGCGCACCGTCACCACCTACGACGTGGAGCGCATGCGCAAGACCCTCACCGAGGCGCTCACGAGCGACTTCAACGGCCTGAAGGTGGTGATCGCCGAAGGCGAGTGCCAGCTCGAGCGGCAGCGCCGCATCAAGCCGTGGATCGCCGGCCTGCTCAAGAAGGGCCAGCGCGTGGTGCGCGTGAAGTACGGCGTCGACGAGGACGTGTGCAACGGCGACCACGCCTGCATCCGCCTGTCGGGCTGCCCCACCCTCACGCTCAAGGACAACCCCGATCCGCTGAAGGTCGACCCGGTGGCAGTGGTCATCGACGGCTGCGTGGGCTGTGGCCTGTGCGGCGCCAACGCGC
Source organism: Variovorax sp. FW305-3-2-15-B-LB1 (assembly GCF_058787635.1). Classification (NCBI taxonomy): domain Bacteria; kingdom Pseudomonadati; phylum Pseudomonadota; class Betaproteobacteria; order Burkholderiales; family Comamonadaceae; genus Variovorax; species Variovorax sp. FW305-3-2-15-B-LB1. The sequence goes on from NZ_JBYSZY010000012.1 coordinate 3,157, forward strand.
ACGCGGCCACGCTGTGCCCGAGCTTCTACCGGGCCGAGGTGGTGCAGAACCCGAAGTGGCACGAACGCCTGCTGCACGGCCTGCGCAGCGCGATCGTCGGCGCCCTGCGCCCGGCATGAAAGAGAACTGAGACATGGAACAGAACCGTCCCACCACCCTGCTCGTGTGCGCCCTCGGCGGCGAAGGCGGCGGCGTGCTCACCGAATGGCTGGTCGACGCCGCGCGGCACGCGGGCTACGCGGCGCAGAGCACGTCGATCCCCGGCGTGGCGCAGCGCACCGGCGCCACCACCTACTACCTCGAAGTGTTCCCGGTGCCGATGGCGCAGCTGGGCGGCCGGCGGCCGGTGTTCAGCCTGGGCCCGGTGCCGGGCGCGCTCGACGCGATCGTCTCGTCGGAGCTGCTGGAAACCACGCGCCAGATCGGCAACGGCATGAGCGCGCCGCTGCGCACGCTGGTCATCAGCTCGTCGGCGCGCGTGCTCACCACGGCCGAGCGCATGGTGCCCGGCGACGGCCGCGCCGACGCGCAGCGCCTGCTGGACGTGGTCAAGGCCTTCAGCCGCGAGCACCACGTGCTCGACATGGGCGCCATGGCACGCGAGGCCGGCACGGTGGTCAGCGCCGTGATGCTGGGCGCGATCGCGGGCAGCGGCCTGTTCCCGTTCCCGCGCGAGGCCTACGAGCGCGCGGTGCGCGGCGGCGACGAAGCCGCGCCCGACAAGCTCGGCAAGATGGCCGCCGCCAGCCTGCGTGGCTTTGCCGCCGCCTTCGAGGCCGTGCGCGCGCCGCGCGCCCAGGCCGCCTTCGTGCAGGGCGTGCTGGCCGGCGACGACACGCGCGACGCGCCCCCGCCGCCGCAGGCCCTGCCCGACGAGGTGGCCCGCCGCTTTCCGCCGGCCGTGCACGACATGCTCGCGCTGGGCCACGCGCGGGTGCGCGACTACCAGGACAACGCCTACGCCGCGCTGTACGCCGATCGCCTCGCGCGGGTGCTCGAGGCCGAGCGCGCCGCCGATCCGTCGGGCGCGCAGGGCTTCGCGGTCACGCGCGAAATGGCGCGCTGGCTGGCGCTGTGGATGGCCTTCGACGACATCGTGCGCGTGGCCGCGCTGAAGGGCCGCGCCAGCCGTGCGCAGCGCGTGCGCCAGGAAGTGCGCGCGGGCGACGACGACCTCGTGAAGGTCTTCGACCACTTCAAGCCCGGCGCGCCCGAGTTCGCGGCGCTGCTGCCGCCGTCGCTCGCGCGCCGCGTGACCGCCTGGGACCGCGCCCGCCAGTCGCGCGGACTCGCACCCTGGGCGCTGCCGCTGCAGGTGGGCAGCCACTCGGTGCTGGGCATGGCCTCGCTGCGCGTGCTGGCCTCGCTCACCTGGCTGCGCCGGCGCGGCAGCCGCTTTGCCGAAGAGCAGGCGCTGATCGAGCGCTGGCTCACCGCCGTCGAGACCGGCACGCGCACGCACTGGGCGCTGGGCCGCGAGCTGGCGCTGTGCGGCCGGCTCATCAAGGGCTACGGCAGCACCAACGAACGCGGCAAGCACAACCTGCTGCACGTGATCGACGAGCTCGCGGGCCGCGCCACGCTGCAGCCCGCCGCGCGCGCCGAGGCGATTGCGGCGGCACGCGAGGCCGCGCTCGCCGACGAAGGCGGCAAGGCGCTGGACGCCGCGCTCACGCGCCACGGCGCCGCGCCGCGCCCGGTGCAGGCGCAACCCATCCGCTGGATGAAGCGGCCCAAGACAACGACCACGATCTGAGGAGACAAAGAACCATGACCCCATCCACCCCCGCCTCATCGCGCCGCCTGCTGCTGGCGCTCGCCCTGGCCAGCACGGCCTTGTGCGCGCCCGCCGTGCACGCCGACACCTGGCCCTCCAAACCCATCAAGGTGATCGTCAACTTCCCGGCCGGCGGCGCGGCCGACCAGCTCGCGCGCGCCGTCTCGCAGCCGCTGCAGGAGGCGCTGAAGCAGCCCGTGGTGATCGAGAACCGTGGCGGCGCCAACGGCAACGTCGGCGGCGAGGCCGTGGCGCGCGCGGCGGCCGACGGCTACACGCTGCTCATGAGCTCGGGCGGCATGGTGTCGGTGAACCCGCACCTGTATGCGCGCATGAGCTTCGACCCCGCCAAGGACCTGGTGCCCGTGGCCGCCGCCGCGCGCGTGCTGGTGTTCCTGGTCACGCGCCCTTCCCTGCCGCCGACCGACGTGAAGTCGTTCATGGCCTACCTCAAGGCCAACCCCGGCAAGCTGTCGTACGGCTCGCCGGGCAACGGCAGCTCGCCGCACCTGGCGGGCGAGATGTTCAAGAGCCAGGCCGGCCTGTTCGCGCTGCACGTACCCTACCGCGGCGCGGCGCCCGCCTTGCAGGACCTGCTGGCCGGCCAGATCGACTACGCCTTCGACCCCGGCATTGCCCTGAACCAGGTGCGCGCCGGCAAGCTCAAGCTGCTGGCCGTGGGCAGCCCGCACCGCTCGTCGCAGTTCCCCGACGTGCCCACACTCGACGAGGCCGGCCTGCGCGGCTTCGACGCCGACACGGTGTTCGGCTTCTACGCCCCGGCCGGCACGCCGCCCGAGGTGGTGGCGCAGCTCAACACGCAGGTCAACCGCGCGCTCGCGCTGCCGGCGGTGAAGGAGCGCATCGCGGCCATCGGCGGCGAGCCGGCGCCGGGCACGCCGGCCGACTTCCAGCGCCGCGCGGCGGCCGATTCGCAACGCTTCGGCGCACTCATCCGCGAGCGCGGCATCAAGGCGGACTGAGCAGCCGGGACAATCGACGGATGAGCAGCACTCCCTCTCCCACCGACGCTTCCGGCAAGGAAGTCGTCTACACCGCACGCGTCGAGTTCGGCGACTGCGACCCGGCCGGCATCGTCTGGTTTCCCAACTTCTTCCGCTGGATCGACGCAGCCTCGCGCCATTTCTTCGCCGAGTGCGGCGTGCCGCGCTGGGAAGACACCGCCCGCACGCTCGGCGTGATCGGCACGCCGCTGGTCGACACGCACACGCGCTTCGTCAAGGCGGCCAGCTACGGCGACACGCTGCACATCGCGGTGCGCATCACCGAATGGCGCGACAAGAGCTTCGTGCAGACCTACCGCGTGACGCGCGGCGACGACCTGATCCTCGAATGCGAAGAGGTGCGGATCTTTGCCGCGAAGCGCGAAGGCGGCGGCATCCGCGCGGTGCCGATTCCGCCGACGATCCGCGCGCTCTGCACGGGCTGAACAAGGCCTGCCCGTTCAGGCCGCGTCGCGACACAGCTGCGCGAGCAGGCCTTCCACGCCGAGGTCGATCAGGTCGAAGGCCTCGATGAAGGCCTGGTGACCGCCGTACCACGGGTCGGGCACGTCGCCGCCGATGGCATCGGCGAACTCCGAGAGCAGGCGCACCTTGCGCCCCGCATCGGCGGGCGCACGTCGGCGCAATGCGGCGCAGTGCTGCTGCGTCATGCCGATGAGCCAGTCGAAGCGTTCGAAGTCGGCCGCATGCACCTGGCGTGCGCGGTGCGCGGGCATCGCGATGCCGCGCCGCAGCGCCTCGGCCACCGAGCGCGGATCGGGCGGATTGCCGCGCTCCTCGTCGGAGATGGCGGCGCTGTCGACCTCCACCGCGAAGCCTGCGCGCTGCGCCTTGTCGAGCAGCAATGCGTGCGCGGTCGGCGAGCGGCAGATGTTCCCTGTGCACACGAACAGGATGGCAGGGGTGCTTGGTTTCATGCGCGTCGACTATAGGCACGAGGAGCAGGCATTCGGCATAGGCCGCCCTACCCCTGGCATCCCCCGGTCAGGGGATGCCACGAGGGAGCGAGGGCGAATCGCACCCCCTCTGTCCAATGGACAGCTCCCATATCTTCGGTATCGCCTGACACAACTCCTTGCGCTTCACTACGGCCCTTGGTCAGTGCAAAGGAGGTCACGATGCCCCGACCCAGTCTTCACAGCGCGAGCATCACGCTGAAACTTCCCTTCGACATGAACGCCGCGCAAGAGGTCGAGGCCCTGCGCGCCGCGGGCATTCCGGTGGACGACCTGGGCAATGCCATCTCGGGCTTCCTGTTCGTGCGCTTCAGCAACGGCTGGCGCAGCGACTCGAACATCTTCCGCTGGTTTCCGGCCCCTATCGAACGCAGCGCGAACGAGGCCCGGCTCCACGCCACGCGGCCCCGACGCAGCCTGTTGCTTCATGCCAAGGGTTGACGCTGCCAATGATGCGGTGCAACAATCCGGAAATCATCATTTCGGAGCCCCGTGCGTGGACAGTGCCAGTTGGATCAGTGACAAGACGCGTGCCTCGGCAGGCGTGACACCCCCGGCCCTCTAGCGCAGGCAGCTCCCGCGCTTGCGGCCGCCGTGTCCGCAGCGCGAACCCCTTGCCCCTCGGGCAAGCGGCTCCCCCTACCGATTCCCGTTGTTCTTCGTCGCTGACTTTGTCAGTCAGCTTGCGTGCGTCCGTGCGCGAGGCCCTTCAGCGTGAAGGAGCCTTGTCATGCGCCAGTTTCAAATTCGTCCGCTGCATCCGCAGGTGCAACCGTCGCACGGTCGTCCGTCGGCGCACGCCGGTGCGCCCGCGCGCGTGAACCCGGCGCCGCACGTCGACGACGAGCAGGCCCTGGACCGCGCCGCCGCGCTGTGGACCACGCGCCGCATCCGCAGCTTCTTCCTGCTGCTCGACCCGTCCGGCCACGGCACCACGCGCCGCTGAAGCCCGCCCCTGCCACCCCCACAGAACAGGAGGCCCTCATGGACCCGGACCCTTGCTTGCGCCGCTGTGCGCCGCCTTCACTGCCCGATCGATCCCCCATTCACCTCGCAGCCTGCCGCGCTGCGGAGGAGCCCCGCCGGCTGACTGCTGAGTAAGTAAGCAAGTCGTCACGGGCGTTTCCTTCCTTCGCGGCGCGCCGCACCCGAAGGAGAAACTCCCATGACCCGCGAACGCCTGCGGCGTGTCGTGCGGACGGCCACGGCCGCCCGTTCCAACGCCCGCCCTCTTACCTTCCGCCGCCGCGCGCCAAGCCGCGCCTGGCTGGCCACCCTCTGCGGCCTGGCCGCCACGCAGACCCACGCCGCCGGCGGCCACCATTCGGTGGACGACGCCGCCATCCTCGATCCGGGCCAATGCCAGATCGAGACCTGGGGCGGCCAGCGCCTCGTGCACCTCGGTCCGGCCTGCCGTGTCGGCCCCGTCGAGCTGGGCCTGAACCTCGAACGCGAGCGCGGAGCCGACAGCCGCACGCTGCGTGCCGGCCCGCAGATCAAGTGGGCCTTTGCACTCACCGACACGCTGAGCACCGGCGTGCTGGCCTCGGCCACATGGCAACGCAGCGACGTCGGCCACGCCTCGCTGCGCCTGGCCGACAGCAGCGTGGTGATCCCCGTGACCTGGCAGTTCGACGACGCCTGGCGCGCCCACCTGAACCTGGGGCGCGACTTCCATCGTGCGCAGCCGAGCACCAGCCACTCGGGCGCCGCGCTCGAATGGGCCGCCCTGCCCGCGCTGTCGTTCGTGGCCGAGCGCTTCCGCGAAGGCGGGCGCAACGCCTGGCGCGCCGGCCTGCGCTGGACGGCCACCCCGTCCGTCAACGTCGATCTCAGCCACGCACGCGACCTGCGCCACGACGGCCCCCGCGGCTGGACGCTGGGCCTCACCTGGGCGTTCGCTCGCTGAGCGCCCCCACACAGGAGAAAAACAATGAAGAACGTCCTGAAGTCCTTTTTCGAGAGCTTCCTGCGCAGCCGCCACATGCGGCATCACTTCGAGCGCTGGCAGACGCTGCTGAGCGCCAAGCCCAGCAGCCTCGGCTCGGCCGCGATGCCACCCGAGATCGCCAAGGCGCTGGCCGCCGCCTCGCACACCGACGCGGGCGAGGTGCTGGTGCGCATGAACAGCTCGTCGCAAGGCCTCACCGAAGCCCACGCGCTGGCGCTGCGCAAGCGGCTGGGCAGCAACGAGGTGCGCCACGAGCAGCCGCTGCCGTGGTGGAACCACCTGTGGCAGTGCTACCGCAACCCCTTCAACCTGCTGCTGACGGTGCTCGCGCTGGTCTCGTACGTCACCGAGGACACGAAGGCCACGGTGGTGATCGGCAGCATGGTGCTGCTGTCGACCGTGCTGCGCTTCCTGCAGGAGTCGCGCTCCAACAAGGCCGCCGACCGGCTCAAGGCGATGGTCAGCAACACCTCGACGGTGCTGCGCCCCGCGCCCGGCGAGAAGGCTGGCCGCGCGGGTGACGACGGCTTCGACCTCGCGCACGCCGGCACGCAACGCATCGAAGTGCCGATGCGCGACCTCGTGCCCGGCGACGTGATCGCGCTGTCGGCCGGCGACATGATCCCGGCCGACGCGCGCCTGATCTCGGCGAAAGACCTGTTCATCAGCCAGTCGGCGCTCACCGGCGAATCGATGCCGGTGGAGAAGTTCGCAGCCACCGCCGCCGACCACCAGGCCGGCGTGCTCGAGCGCGACAACCTGCTCTTCATGGGCACCAACGTGATCAGCGGCACCGCCACCGCGGTGATCGTGCACACGGGCGAGCGCACCTTCTTCGGCGCGTTGGCCCAGCGCGTGAGCGCCACCGACCGCGGCACCACCGCCTTCCAGGCCGGCATCAACCGCGTGAGCTGGCTGCTGATCCGCTTCATGCTGGTGATGGCGCCGCTGGTGCTGGTGATCAACGGCGTGACCAAGGGCGACTGGTGGGAGGCGGCGCTGTTCGCGCTGTCGATCGCGGTCGGCCTCACGCCCGAGATGCTGCCGATGATCGTGACGGCCACGCTGGCCAAGGGCGCCGTCGTGATGTCGCGCCAGAAGGTGATCGTGAAGCGGCTCGAAGCCATCCACAACTTCGGCGCGATGGACGTGCTGTGCACCGACAAGACCGGCACGCTCACGCAGGACCGCATCGTGCTCGAACGCCACACCAACGCCTGGGGCGAAGACTCCGACCACGTGCTGCAGCAGGCCTACCTCAACAGCTTTCACCAGACGGGGCTGAAGAACCTGCTCGACAAGGCCGTGCTCAGCCACGCCGAGGTGCAGCTCGACACGCAGCTGCAGACCGGCTGGCGCAAGGTCGACGAAGTGCCCTTCGACTTCTCGCGCCGCCGCATGTCGGTGGTGGTGGCGCACGGCGAGGACGAGCACCTGCTGATCTGCAAGGGCGCGCTCGAAGAAATCCTGTCGGTGTGCACCTCGGTCGAACGCGGTGCCGAAGTGCTCGCGCTCGACGCCGACGTGATGGCGCGCATCCACCGCGTGGCCTCGGAGCTCAATGCCCAGGGCCTGCGCGTGGTGGCCGTGGCCAGCCGCACGCTGCACGCCGACGCGCGCAAGCCGGCCTACGGCGTGGCCGATGAGGCGGGGCTCACGCTGCTGGGCTACGTGGCCTTTCTCGATCCGCCGAAGGAATCGACCGCGCCCGCGCTGCAGGCGCTGGCCGCGCACGGCGTGGCCGTGAAGGTGCTGACCGGCGACAACGAGCTGGTCACGCGCAAGGTCTGCGGCGACGTCGGCATCGACGCCGGGCGCATGGTGCTGGGCCACGAGGTCGAGCGCATGAACGAGGCCGAGCTGCGGCAGGTGGTCGAAATGCGCCAGGTGTTCGCCAAGCTCACGCCCGCGCACAAGGAACGCATCGTGCAGGCGCTGCATGCCAACGGCCACGTGGTCGGCTTCATGGGCGACGGCATCAACGACGCGCCCGCGCTGCGCGCCGCCGACATCGGCATCTCGGTGGACGGCGCGGTGGACGTGGCCAAGGAATCGGCCGACATCATCCTGCTCGAGAAGAGCCTGATGGTGCTGGAGCAAGGCGTGGTCGAAGGCCGCCGCACCTTCGCCAACATGCTCAAGTACATCAAGATCACGGCCAGCTCGAACTTCGGCAACGTGTTCTCGGTGCTGGTGGCCAGTGCCTTCCTGCCCTTCCTGCCGATGCTGCCGCTGCACCTCCTGGTGCAGAACCTGCTGTACGACGTGTCGCAGATCGCGATCCCGTTCGACAACGTGGACGAAGAGTTCTTGAAGACGCCGCAGCGCTGGAACCCGGCCGACCTGGGCCGCTTCATGGTGTTCTTCGGGCCGCTGAGCTCGGTGTTCGACATCCTGACCTACACCGTGATGTGGTTCGTGTTCGCGGCCAATTCGGTGGAGCACCAGACGCTGTTCCAGTCGGGCTGGTTCATCGAGGGCCTGCTGTCGCAGACGCTGATCGTGCACCTGATCCGCACCCGCAAGATTCCGTTCCTGCAAAGCCGCGCGGCCTGGCCGCTGCTGGCCATGGGCGCGGCGATCGCGGCCGTGGGCATCTGGCTGCCGATGGGACCGCTGGCGCACTACTTCAAGCTGCAGGCGCTGCCGCTCGCGTACTTCCCGTGGCTGGTGCTGATGCTCGTCGGCTACGCGACGCTGACGCAGGCCGTGAAGGGCTGGTACGCACGCAAGTACGGCTGGCAATGAGACACAGACAACCGTCCGGACGCGGGGTCGCGGCTGTCACACAAGGCCGCTACCCTGCTTCGCACACAGAGGATCAGGAGGATCACTCATGGAAGCCATTCGCCACATCAACCTGCCCTCGCTGCTGGACACCCTGGTCAGCGTGGGCGCGGCCTTTCTGCTGGGCTCGCTGATCGGCTTCGAGCGCCAGGTGCGCCAGCGCACCGCGGGGCTGCGCACCAACACGCTGGTGGCCGTGGGCGCGGCCGTTTTCGTCGACATGGCGGCCCGCCTGGGCGGCCCCGACGGCGCGGTGCGCGTGGTCGCCTACGTGGTCTCGGGCATCGGCTTTCTGGGCGCCGGCGCGATCATGAAGGAAGGCGCCAACATCACGGGCCTGAACACGGCCGCCACGCTGTGGGGGTCGGCCGCGGTGGGCGCCTGCGCGGGCGCCGACCTGCTGGGCGAGGCGTTGATCGCCGCGCTCTTCGTGCTGGCGAGCAACACGCTGCTGCGGCCAGTGGTGAACCGCATCAACCGCCGCCCGGTGCACGAGGAATCGAGCGAGGCGACCTACACAGTGCGCGTGATCTGTTCGCGCGCGGCGCGGCCCGAGGTGATGGACCAGCTGCTGGTGCAGCTGGAAGCCGCGAACTACCCGGTGCGCGACATCGACCAGCACGCCTTCGGGCAGGCCGACACGGAGATCGCCGCAACGCTGTATGCCACCGCGGTCGAGCCCGAAGAGCTCGACCAGGTGATCGCGGAGCTGGAAACGCTGGAAGGCGTCCAGCAGGCGTTCTGGAACGCCTCCGCCGAAGATTAAACGCCGAGGATCGACACCGCCTTGGTGTTCAGATAGGCCTCGATCGCCTCCGGGCCACCTTCCGAACCGTAGCCCGAATCCTTCACGCCGCCGAACGGCATTTCCGGCGAGGGCGTGGCGGGCTGGTTGATCCACAGCATGCCCAGCTCGAGCTTCTGGCTCAGCAGGTGCGCGCTCTTGATCGACTTGGTGAAGGCATAACCGGCCAGGCCGAAAGGCAGGCGGTTGGCTTCGGTGATGGCTTCTTCGAGCGTATCGAAGCCGCGGATGGCGGCGATGGGGCCGAAGGGTTCGTTGTTGAACACGTCGGCGTCCAGCGGCACGTCGGTGATGACGGTGGGCGCGAAGAAGTTGCCGGTGTCGCCGACACGTTCGCCGCCGGTCGCGACCGTGGCGCCCTTCTTGCGCGCGTCTTCCAGCACATGGGCCATGGCCGTGAGGCGGCGGGCGTTGGCCAGCGGGCCGAGGTTGGTGCCTTCGACCAGGCCGTCACCGAGCTTGAGGCCTTCGGCGTGCTTGACCAGCAGGCTGGCGAACTCATGGCGCAGGCTGTTGTGCACCAGGAAGCGGGTCGGCGAGATGCAGACCTGGCCCGCGTTGCGGAACTTGGCGGCACCGGCGGCCTTGACGGCCAGCGCCACGTCGGCGTCTTCGGCCACGATCACCGGGGCGTGGCCGCCCAGTTCCATCGTGACGCGCTTCATGTGCGAACCGGCCAGCGCGGCCAGCTGCTTGCCGACCGGGGTCGAGCCGGTGAAGGTGACCTTGCGGATGATCGGGTGCGCGATGAGGTAGCTCGAGATCTCGCCCGGGTTGCCGAACACCAGGCCCACGACGCCGCCCGGAATGCCGGCGTCGACGAACGCCTTGAGCAGCGCGGCCGGCGAGGCCGGGGTTTCCTCGGGCGCCTTCACCAGGAAGGAGCAGCCGGTGGCCAGCGCGGCGCCGAGCTTGCGCACGATCTGGTTGACGGGGAAGTTCCACGGCGTGAAGGCCGCGACCGGGCCGACCGGCTCCTTGATGACCAGCTGCTGCGCGGCCAGGTTGCGCGAGGGCACGATGCGGCCGTACACGCGGCGGCCTTCGTCGGCGAACCACTCGATGATGTCGGCGGCGGCCATCATTTCGACCTTGGCTTCGCCCAGCGGCTTGCCTTGTTCCTGCGTCAGCAGCTTGGCGATGTCCAGGGCGCGTTCGCGGATCAGGCCGGCGGCGCGGCGCATCACGGCGGCGCGCTCGTTGGCGGGCGTGTCGCGCCAGGCTTCGAAGCCGCGCTGGGCGGCGGCCAGGGCGCGGTCGAGGTCGACGATGCTGGCGTGCGCCACCTTGCCGATGGCCTTGCCGGTGGCGGGGTTCAGCACGTCGAGCGTCTTGCCGTCGGCGGCGTCGACCCATTGGCCGTCGATCAGCAGGCGGGTGTCGGTGTAGGTGGCGGTCATGGCGAACTCTTTCCTTCGAGGACTGGATGGTGAAAACGAAACGGGAAATCGGGCGCGCGGCGCGGCACCCCGTGGGGGTGCGCATGCGACAACGGCGGCCAAGCGCCGCCGGGGCCGTAGATTAACCTGAGTTCACAAAGCTTGCCGGCGGCCCCCGCCAGGGGCCGGGGCGCGCCTACAGCACGAGGATCGCGCGGAAGTCGTTGACGTTGGTGTTCGTCGGACCGGTCACGAACAGGTCGCCGATGGCGTCGAAGTAGCCGTAGGCGTCGTTGCGGTCGAGGTGGTCGGACAGCTTCCTGCCCTGCGCCGTGGCGCGCGCCAGGGTGTCGGGCGTGACGAAGGCGCCGGCGTTGTCTTCCACGCCGTCGATGCCGTCGGTGTCGGCGGCCAGTGCCCACACCTGCGGCTGGCCCATGAGCGCGCCGGCCAGGCCCAGGCAGAACTCGCCGGCCCGCCCGCCGCGGCCCTTGGCCTGGCCGGGCTGGCGCGGACGGATGGTGACGGTGGTCTCGCCGCCCGACAGGATGACGCAGGGCCGGGCGAAGGGCTCGCCGCGCAGGGCCACGGCGCGGGCGAGCGCCGCATGCACCTTGCCCACTTCGCGCGATTCGCCTTCCATTTCGTCGCTCAGCACGTGCACGCCGATGCCGGCGGCGCGCGCGGCCGCGGCGGCGGCTTCGAGCGACTGCTGCGGCGTGGCGATGAGGTGGGTGCTGTGGCCGGCGAACACGGCGTCGTCGGGCTTGGGGGTTTCAAGCGCGCCGCTTTCGAGCTGCGCACGCACGGGCGCCGGCACCTCGATGCCGTAGCGGTCGAGGATGGCCAGCGCGTCGGCACAGGTGGTGGCGTCGGGCACGGTGGGGCCGCTGGCGATCACGGCCGGGTCGTCGCCGGGCACGTCGCTGATGGTGAGCGTGACCACGCGCGCCGGCGCGCAGGCCGCCGCGAGCCGGCCGCCCTTGATGCGCGACAGGTGCTTGCGCACGCAGTTCATCTCGCCGATGTGGGCGCCGCTGTCGAGCAGTTGCTTGTTGATGCGCTGCTTGTCGGCCAGCGTGAGGCCTTCGGCCGGCAGCACCAGCAGCGACGAGCCGCCGCCGGAGATGAGGCACAGCACGAGGTCGTCGGCCGTGAGTCCCTGCGTGAGCGCCAGGATGCGCTCGGCCGCCTGCTGGCCGGCCGCGTCGGGCACGGGGTGCGCGGCCTCGACGAGCTCGATGCGCTGCGGCACGCCTTCGGGGCGCGGCGGGATGTGGTCATAGCGCGTGACGACCAGGCCCGACAGCGGGGCGTCGGCCGGCCACAGCGCCTCGAGCGCCTGCACCATCGAACCGCCGGCCTTGCCGGCGCCGAGCACCACGGTACGGCCCTTGGGCGGTTTCGGCAGATGCGCGCCCAGCGTGGACAGCGGCAGTGCGCGGTCCACCGCCACGCGGTACAGGTGTTCGAGGAAGGCGCGCGGGGCTTCGCGCGGATCGGGAGCTGTTGCTGAGGGCGAGGTCGATGCGGTCATGGCTTGCGTGTTGTCTCCATTCGGCGATTGTGCGACGACCGGTGGCCCGCCCTCGCAGGCCACGGTCTTCTAGTTCGTCTTGGCGCCGGCCTGGAACCAGCGGCTGATGAGCGCCCGCTCTTCGTCAGTGATGTTCGTCGCGTTGTTCATCGGCATGATCTTGGTCACCACGACCTGCTGGTAGATCGCCTGGGCATGCGCCGTCACCTGGTCGGGCGTGTCGACGCGCACGTTCTTCATCTGCACGGCCGCGCCGTGGCACATGAAGCAGCGCTGCTCCAGCACCTTCTGCACGTCCTGGTAGGCCACGGCGGGCACCGCCTGGGCGGCGCTGGCCGCAACCGGCGCCACTGGCTCGGGCTTCATCCACACGATCGTGAGACCCAGCACCGCGATGCCGACCATGGCGTAGGGCAGCGGGTTGCCCGCGTTGCCCAGCTTGAAGCGGTGGCGCACCACGAAGAACTGCCGGATGGCCGCGCCGCCGAGCATGATCAGCAGCAGCACGATCCAGTTGTACTTGTGCGTGTAGGTGAAGCTGTAGTGGTTGCTCAGCATCGCGAACAGCACCGGCAGCGTGAAGTAGGTGTTGTGCACGCTGCGCTGCTTGCCGCGCTGGCCGTGCACCGGATCGACCGGCCGGCCTTCGCGCAGCGCCTTCACGTTCTTGCGCTGGCCCGGGATGATCCAGAAGAACACGTTGCCGCTCATGGTGGTGGCCATCATGGCGCCCACCAGCAGGAAGGCCGCGCGGCCCGCGAACCACTGGCAGGCCAGCCAGGTCGCGAAGACGATGAAGACCGCGATCAGCACGCCGACGATGGTGTCGCCGTTCTTGCGGCGCCCGAAGATCTGGCAGATGCCGTCGTAGACCATCCAGAACACGACGAAGAAGGCCAGCGCCACGGCAATGGCGGCGCCAGGCTGCCAGTCCATCTTGCTCTTGTCGATGAGGTACGTGCTCGCGTTCCACAGGTACGACATGGTGAAGAGCGCAAAACCCGTGAGCCAGGTCGAATAGCTCTCCCAGTACGACCAGTGCAGGTGGTCGGGCAGCTTCTTGGGCGCCAGCGCGTACTTCTGGCTGTTGTAGAAGCCGCCGCCGTGCACGGCCCATTGCTCGCCGCCCACGCCCTTGTCGAGGGATTCCTGGTCCTGCGGCTTCTCGAGGCTGTTGTCCAGCATCACGAAGTAGAAGGAGGCGCCGATCCAGGCGATGGCGGTGATGACGTGGACCCAGCGCAGCAGCAGGTTGGCCCAGTCGAGGTAGTAGCTTTCCATGTGCTCTCTCTCAACCCTGTTGGCGCGTGGGGGCGCCAAGGAGGGGTTTCAGCCTGCTCACCACCGCGGGCGCTGTAAGCAGAGAAAGTGCCGCGAACGCAGGTCCGTTGAAATGGACCTCGCTCCGCTGCGGCTTGTTGTGGACCGAAAGTGTATACAGTTTTGGCACGAGGCGGGATGCTATTTGCGGCGTCGTCGCCAAGGGAAAACCCTGTTCAGCCCAGCGATTGCAACAACTGTGCCGCCACGGCGACCGCGATCACCTCGGGTTCCTTGCCCGTGATGCCGGGCACGCCGATCGGGCAGGTGACACGCGCCAGCTCGTCGGTCGTGAAGCCGCGCGCCTCCAGCCGGTGGCGGAAGGTGGCCCATTTGGTCTTGCTGCCGATGAGGCCGATGTAGGGCAGGTCGTTGCGCGTGCGCAGGCGCTTCAGGCAGGCGATGACGATGTCCAGGTCTTCGGCATGGCTGAAGCTCATGATCAGCACGCGGCTGCCGGGCGCGAGCGCAGCCACGGCGTCCTGCACGGGCTCGGAGTGCTCGGTGTCGATCTGCGCGGGCAGCGCGTCGGGGAACACGCCGTCGCGGCTGTCGATCCAGCGCACCGAGAACGGCAGCACGGCCAGCAGGCGCGCCAGCGCGGCGCCCACGTGGCCGCCGCCGAACAGCGCCACGGGTTCGAGTTGCGCGACCAGTTCTTTCTGCAGCGCGGACGCGTCGGCCGCGCCGATGCGCCGGTAGGTCAGGAACATCACGCCGCCGCAGCACTGGCCCAGGCTCGGGCCCAGCGGGTAGCGCTGCACGCCGTCGAGGCTGCGGGTGCCGGCCAGGATTTCGCGCGCTTCCTGCGTGGCCTGGAACTCGAGCTGTCCGCCGCCGATGGTGGCCGTGAGCCCGTCGGCCCAGACGGCCATCCAGGTGCCGGCCTCGCGCGGGGCCGAGCCTTGCGTCGATTCGACGCGCACCAGCACGGCGTCTTCATTCCGAAGACGCGCCAGCAATTGATCGACCGCACCGTTCATGCCCGAAACCTTCGGTTGCCGAGGCGGCAACAACTCACGGTATAACCCCGGCGATGATGACGAACCGCCAGCTTACGCCGCGCCGCCTCGCCTGGGCCGCCACTGTTCTTTCCGCCTTGTGGCTCGCCGGCTGCGGCTCGACGGGCTCGGTGCCCGGCCAGCTGAGCGGTGCCAGCAGCGCACAGGGCAGCGGCCCCGCGCCGCGCGCCTCCAGTGCGGCCACTGCGCGCGAGTACCGCCGCGACGCCGCACGCCACATCTACAACGCCAACGCCTCGCGCATCTACAAGGGCCAGATGCCGCCGCTGCTGTACGCGGTCGGCACCCTGCAGGTGAACCTGGACACCGGCGGCAAGGTGGTCTCGATGCACTGGCTGCGCGCGCCCAAGCACGCGCCCGAGGTGATCGCCGAGATCGAGCGCGCCGTGCTGCAGGCCGCGCCCTTCCCGCCCGCCCAGCGCCTGGGCGCGGTCACGTGGACCGACACCTGGCTGTGGGACAAGAGCGGGCGCTTCCAGCTCGACACCCTGACCGAAGGGCAGCAACAAGGCGACTGACCTCAGGAGCCGCGGTACGTGGAGTAGCTCCACGGGCTCACGAGCAGGGGCACGTGGTAGTGCTGGTCGGTGTGCGCCACGCCGAAGTCCAGCGCCACCTTGTTCAGGAAGTTCGGCTCCGGCAGCGTCACGCCGCGGGCCTTGAAGTAACCCGCCACGTCGAACACCAGCCGATAGGTGCCGACCTTGATCGAGTTGTTGTCGTAGAGCGGACCGTCGCTGCGGCCGTCCGAATTCAGCGTGAAGCGCTTCACCAGCGTCGCGGCGTCGCCGTCGGTGGTGTACAGCGCCACCTCCATGCCGGCCGCGGGGCCGCCGTGCATCGTGTCCAGTACGTGAGTGCTCAAGCCCATGGGGCCTCCTTCAAAGGGTGTCGGATCGGTGAGATCGGGTGCGGGAAATTCCGGTGGACAAAAGTGTATACAGTTACCGGCTTTGGGTCTATCATGAAAAACATGGAGTCCTCCACTACCCGTTCGATCGTCGATGCCCTCACGAAGGCCATCGTCGAGCACCGCCTTCAGCCCGGCACCAAGCTCGCCGAGCAGAAGCTGGCCGACCACTTCGGCGTGTCGCGCACCTTGGTGCGCCAGGCGCTGTTCCAGCTCTCGCAGAACAAGCTGATCCGGCTCGAGCCGGCGCGCGGCGCCTTCGTGGCCGCACCCGCCGTCGACGAGGCCAAGCAGGTGTTCGCCGTGCGCCGCATGCTCGAGGCCGAAATGACGCGCGCCTTCGTGCGCAGCGTCACGCCCGCCAAGATCAAGGCGCTCAAGGAGCACGTGGCGCTCGAGAAATCGGCCGTCGGCGGCGAAGACGTGTCGGGCCGCACCGAGCTCTTGGGCGACTTCCATGTGCGCATGGCCGAGCTCATGGGCAACCAGGTGCTGGCGCAAATATTGGGCGAGCTGATCTCGCGCTGCGCCCTCATCACGCTCATGTACCAGAGCACCAGCGCCGCCGAGCACTCCAACGACGAGCACGCCGACATCGTGAAGGCGCTGGCCGCGCGCGACGAGGAACTCGCCGTGCGCCTCATGACCGAGCACCTGGAACACGTCGAGGCCAACCTCACCTTCGACCGCAAGGTTCCCACCAACGACATCTCCCTCGCGCTGTCCTGATCCACACCATGACCGTCTACGACACCACCCTGCCCTACCCGCGCGACCTGATCGGCTACGGCCGCAACCCGCCCCACGCCCGCTGGCCCGGCGGTGCGCGCGTGGCGGTGCAGTTCGTCCTCAACTACGAAGAAGGCGGCGAGAACGCCACGCTGCACGGCGACGCGGGCTCCGAGCAGTTCCTTTCCGAGATGTTCAACCCGGCGAGCTTCCCCGACCGGCACATCAGCATGGAAGGCATCTACGAGTACGGCTCGCGCGCCGGCGTGTGGCGCATCCTGCGCGAGTTCGAAAAGCGCGGCCTGCCGCTCACCGTGTTCGGCGTGGGCATGGCGCTGCAGCGCTACCCCGAGCTCACGGCCGCCTTCAAGGAACTCGGCCACGAGATCGCCTGCCACGGCTGGCGCTGGATCCATTACCAGAACCTCGACGAAGCCACCGAGCGCGAGCACATGCGCCTGGGCATGGAAGCCATCGAAAAGCTCACCGGCGAGCGCGCGCTCGGCTGGTACACCGGCCGCGACAGCCCGCGCACGCGCCGCCTCGTGGCCGACTACGGCGGCTTCGAATACGACAGCGACTACTACGGCGACGACCTGCCCTTCTGGATGAAGGTGCAGAAGACCGACGGCAGCGTCGTGCCCCAGCTCATCGTGCCCTACACGCTCGACTGCAACGACATGCGCTTTGCGCTGCCGCAGGGCTACTCGCACGCCGACCCGTTCTTCCAGTACATGAAGGACACCTTCGACGCGCTGTACGCCGAAGGCGACCCGAACGGCGACGACAGCCCCAAGATGATGAGCATCGGCATGCACTGCCGCCTGCTCGGCCGCCCCGGCCGCATCACGGCGCTGCAGCGCTTTCTCGACCACATCGCCACGCACGACAAGGTCTGGGTCTGCCGCCGCGTCGACATTGCACGCCACTGGAAGCAGGCACATCCTTTCGAAGCCGGAGCCGCATCATGAGCACCCCTCTCCTCACCCTTGCCCAACTCAACGCCGCAGGGCCGGCCGCTGCCGTCGCCATGCTCGACGGCGTGTACGAGCACTCGCCCTGGATCGCGCAGCGCGCGCTGGTGCAGCGCCCCTTCCGTTCGCTCGCGCACCTCAAGCACGCGCTGGTGCAGGCGCTGGCCGCGTCGTCGGCCGACGAACAGATCGGCCTGATCCGCGCCCACCCCGAGCTCGCCGGCAAGGCCATGGTCAGCAAGACGCTCACCGCCGAGTCGACCAACGAGCAGAACAAGGCCGGCCTGACCGACTGCACGCCCGAAGAGTTCGCGCAGATCCAGAAGCTCAACGCCGACTACAACGCGAAGTTCGGCTTCCCGTTCATCCTGGCCGTGCGCGGCCCGCGCGGCACGGGTCTGGCCAAGCGCGAGATCATCGAGACCTTTGCGCGCCGGCTGCACAACCATCCGAGCTTCGAGCTCGGCGAGGCGCTGCGCAACATCCACCGCATCGCCGAGATCCGCCTGAACGACAAGTTCGGCGCCGACATCACGCTCGGCAACGACGTGTGGGACTGGCAGGAACAGCTGTCGGTGCACACCGACCCGGGCTATGCCGAGAAGGGCCAGCTCACCGTTACGTACCTGACCGACGCGCACCGCGCCTGCGCCGCGAACATCTCGGGCTGGATGCGCGACTGCGGCTTCGACTCCGTGCACATCGATGCCGTGGGCAACGTGGTCGGCCGCTACGAAGGCGCCACGCCCGACGCCAAGACCCTGCTCACCGGCTCGCACTACGACACCGTGCGCAACGGCGGCAAGTACGACGGCCGCCTGGGCATCTTCGTGCCCATGGCCTGCGTGCGCGAACTCAAGCGCCAGAACCGCCGCCTGCCCTTCGCCTTCGAAGTCGTCGGTTTCGCCGAAGAAGAAGGCCAGCGCTACAAGGCCACCTTCCTCGGCTCGGGCGCGCTCATCGGCCACTTCGACCAGCGCTGGCTCGACCAGAAAGATGCCGACGGCATCACCATGCGCGAGGCCATGCAGCACGCCGGCCTGAAGGAAGAAGACATTCCGAAGATCCAGCGCGACCCGGCGCGCTACCTCGGCTTCGTCGAAGTGCACATCGAACAGGGCCCCGTGCTCACCGAGCTCGATCTGCCGCTGGGCATCGTCACCTCCATCAACGGCAGCGTGCGCTACGTGGGCGAAGTCATCGGCATGGCCAGCCACGCCGGCACCACGCCCATGGACCGCCGCCGCGACGCCGCCGCCGCCGTGGCCGAACTCATCCTCTACACCGAACAGCGCGCCGCGAAAGACGGCGACTCGGTCGGCACCGTGGGCATGCTCGAAGTGCCCAGCGGCTCGATCAACGTCGTGCCCGGCCGCTGCAAGTTCAGCCTCGACCTGCGCGCGCCCAACAACGCACAGCGCGACGCGCTGGCCAACGACGTGGTCGCCGCACTGAAGGACATCTGCGAACGCCGCGGCGTGCGCTACGAGCTCGAGGAAACCATGCGCGCCGCCGCCGCGCCGAGCGAACCCGCCTGGCAGCAGCGCTGGGAACAGGCCGTCGACGCGCTGGGCATTCCGCTTTTCCGCATGCCCAGCGGCGCCGGCCACGACGCCATGAAGCTGCACGAAGTGATGCCGCAGGCCATGCTCTTCGTGCGCGGCATCAACTCGGGCATCAGCCACAACCCGCTCGAGTCGAGCACCAACGACGACATCCAGCTCGCCGTGCAGGCCTTCCAGCTCCTGCTGGACAACCTCGCCGCCGAACAAGCCCACTGACCGACCCCACAAGAACAACCACCATGACCGACTACGCCAAACTCGACGCCTGGATCGACGCCCACTTCGACGAGGAAGTGCAATTCCTGCAGCAACTGGTGCAGGTGCCCACCGACACCCCGCCCGGCAACAACGCGCCGCACGCCGAGCGCACCGCCGAGCTGCTGAAGGACTTCGGCCTCGACGCCGAGAAGCACGCCGTGCCCGCGCAAGAGGTGAAGGACTACGGCCTCGAATCGATCACCAACCTGATCGTGCGCCGCAAATACGGCAACGGCGGGCGCACCGTGGCGCTCAACGCCCACGGCGACGTGGTGCCGCCCGGCGAAGGCTGGACGCACGACCCGTACGGCGGCGAGATCGTCGATGGCAGCCTCTACGGCCGCGCCGCCGCCGTCAGCAAGAGCGACTTCGCCAGCTTCACCTTCGCGCTGCGCGCCCTCGAGGCCGTGGCCAAGCCCACCCAGGGCAGCATCGAGCTGCACTTCACCTACGACGAAGAGTTCGGCGGCATCCTCGGCCCAGGCTGGCTGCTCGAGAAGGGCCTGACCAAGCCCGACCTCATGATCGCGGCCGGCTTCAGCTACGAAGTGGTCACCGCCCACAACGGCTGCCTGCAGATGGAAGTGACCGTGCACGGCAAGATGGCCCACGCCGCCGTGCCCACCACCGGCATCGACGCGCTGCAGGGCGCCACCAAGATCCTGAACGCGCTGTACGCGCAGAACACGCTCTACCAGAAGGTCACGTCGAAGGTCGAGGGCATCACGCACCCGTACCTGAACGTGGGCCGCATCGAGGGCGGCACCAACACCAACGTCGTGCCCGGCAAGGTCGTGTTCAAGCTCGACCGCCGCATGATCCCCGAAGAGAACCCGGTCGAGGTCGAAGCCAACATCCGCCAGGTGATCGCCGATGCCGCCGCCGAAAGCGCGGGCATCACGGTCGAGATCAAGCGCATGCTGCTCGCCAACTCGATGAAGCCGCTGGCCGGCAACAAGCCGCTGGTCGACGCGATCCAGAAGCACGGCGGCGAGCTGTTCGGCGAGCCCATCAAGGCCATGGGCACGCCGCTGTACACCGACGTGCGCCTGTACGTCGAAGCCGGCATTCCCGGCGTGATCTACGGCGCCGGCCCGCGCACCGTGCTCGAGTCGCACGCCAAGCGCAGCGACGAGCGCGTGGTGCTCGAAGACCTGCGCCGCGCGACCAAGGTGGTGGCGCGCACGCTGAGCGACCTGCTGGCCTGAAAGCACAGGCCTTCGGGTGTGAACTTTCATCGCAGTTTCATCGAACCGTCACGACAGGATTTCAGACTCCGGGCTTCTTCGGCGGATGCGCTTTCATGCGTTCCGCCTCATTGAAATCCCGAAGCGGCGGCCAGCCATTCGCTGGCCGTTGCTGTTTGTGTCGCCATGAAAATCCTGCCTCCCGCGCCCCGCTTTCGCACGTCCCTTTTCTCCACCCTCGCGCTCGGCGCGGCCCTGCTGACCGCGTGCGGCGGCGGCTCCGGCGGCGGTGCGCCGTTCGCCGGCCTGCCCATCGCACCGCCGGCCCCTGCACCGGCGCCCTCGCCCGCCGCGCCACCTCCGGCCGCACCCGCCGGCCGCTGGACCGTGGGCGACCTGCATGTCCACACCATCCAGTCGGACGACACGCAGCAGATTTCCACGCTCGACCAGGTGCTCGCCAAGGCCTTCGACACCTTCGGCCTCGACTGGGTCGCGATCTCGGACCACCTGCGCCTGTCTTCCTATGACAACGACGGCCGCAAGCTGCCGGCGCAGATTCCGTTCTCGAAGGGCATGGCCGACCACCAGGTGCCGCGCATCAAGGCGCTGCAGGCCGGCGGCAAGTACACCGACAAGACGATCTTCGCGTCCTTCGAGTGGGACATGGCCACGCACGACCACGGCAACGTCGGCATCCTGACCGACAGCCCGATGTCGGACGCGGCACTCAAGGCTGTGAGCCAGTTCGAATACCTGTTCACCAACCGCGACCCCGCGCTGTTCCCGGCCGCCGATGTCGCGGCATGGAACGCCAAGGATGCGCGCGCCTTCACCACGCACGAAGACGTGCTCAAGGCCATCGCCTGGCTAAAGAAGAACTACCCCGACAGCAGCTACCTGCAGATCAACCACCCCTCGCGCAACCCCGGCAAGTACACAGCCGCCCAGCTGCGCGAGATGAACGATGCCGCGCCCGACATCGTGTTCTCGCTCGAAGGCATGGTCGGCAACCAGATGGAGCCTGACCGCGGCGGCTACAACAGCGCCTACACGCCAGCCAACCTGCCCTCGCGCACCTACGGCGGCGTCGACTACCTCGTCGCCAAACTCGGCGGCACCTGGGACGCGCTGCTGTCCGAAGGCCGCCGCATCTGGAACACGGCCGACTCCGACTACCACTTCACCACCTCGCAAGGCCTGTACAGCAGCGGCTACGCGCCCGGCGAGTACGCCAGGAACCACCTCTGGGGCGACATCAAGGACCCGAAGTCGCTGCTCACCGCGATGCGCTCGGGCAAGCTGTTCGCGGTCAACGGCGGCCTCATCGACGCGCTCGACTTCAAGGTGCAAAGCGCCAAGGGCGCGGGCGAGATGGGCGCCGAAGTGAGCGCCAAACCCGGCGAAGACCTGAAGATCACCATCCGCTTCAAGAGCCCCGAGCGCAACAACTTCGAGTACCAGCTCGGCAGCGGCGTGTACGCCAACGTGAAGCCGGTGGTCGACCACATCGACCTCATCGCAGGCGACGTGACCGGCCGCGAACTCCCGGGCACGCCCGGCTATGCACGCGACACCAACCCGACGACCCGCGTGGTCAAGCGCTTCACCCGCGCCGACTGGACACTCGACACCGAAGGCTACTTCGCGGTGACCTACACCGTGAAGGCCGGCAACAACCAGTACTTCCGCCTGCGCGGCACCAACCTGGGCACCGACGTGCCGAACGAAACGGCGGGCGGCGAGCCGCTGTTCGATGCACGCACGCCCACGCCGGCCGGCGACGACCCGGTCACGCGCTTCAATGCGATCAATGCGCGCAACTACAACGACCTGTGGTTCTATTCGAATCCGGTGTTCGTGAAGGTGGCGACACAGTAGGCGGCGCCCTCGCCCCCGGCCTCCAAGGCGCCATGTCCCTCGCGGGGCACGGCGCTTTTTCTTTGCCCCTACCCTTCCGCATCAGGGAATCTACGGATATATGATTCCCCGCATGGTCTTGATTGGGTTCAATTTTTGTATACAAATAACGCACCCATAAAGACGGCGCGAAATTTGCGTCAAAAAGTCCCTCATCCCAACCAAGTACGAGGAAAGACCATGAGCACAGTCGCCAGCCATGCCCCCGCCGGGGCCAGCGAAGCCGGCATCGCGCCGCACGCGGAATCGAACGCCCTCATCAAGCCGGGCTACGACCCGCGCCTGACCAACGAGGACCTCGCCCCGCTGAAGAAGCAGACCTGGGGGCAATACAACATCTTTGCGTTCTGGATGTCCGACGTGCACAGCGTGGGCGGCTACATCACGGCCGGCAGCCTGTTCGCGCTGGGCCTGTCGAGCTGGCAGGTGCTGGTGGCGCTGCTGGTGGGCATCGTGATCGTGCAGGTCTTCTGCAACCTGGTGGCCAAGCCCAGCCAGGTGACGGGCGTGCCCTACCCCGTGGTGTGCCGCGCCTCTTTCGGG
The DNA here is from genome assembly GCF_058787635.1 of Variovorax sp. FW305-3-2-15-B-LB1. Lineage (NCBI taxonomy): Bacteria > Pseudomonadati > Pseudomonadota > Betaproteobacteria > Burkholderiales > Comamonadaceae > Variovorax > Variovorax sp. FW305-3-2-15-B-LB1. The sequence goes on from NZ_JBYSZY010000012.1 coordinate 25,802, forward strand.
GTGCTGGGCGCCAACATCCCGGCCATCATCCGCGGGCTGATCGCGGTGGCCTGGTACGGCGTGCAGACCTACCTGGCGTCGGCGGCCTTCATGGTGCTGGCGCTGCACATGGCGCCGGGCCTGGCGCCGTATGCCGACGTGGCGCAGTACGGCTTCGTCGGCCTCTCGGCCCTGGGCTGGGTGGCGTTCATGGTCATGTGGGTGCTGCAGGCCTTCGTGTTCTGGCACGGCATGGAAGCGATCCGCAAGTTCATCGACTGGGCCGGCCCGGCGGTGTACGTGGTGATGGCCGTGCTGTGCGGCTGGCTGGTGTGGAAGGCCGGCTGGAGCAACATCGACCTGAACCTGGGCGGCATCAAGTTCCAGGGCTGGGACGCGCTGCCGGTGATGCTCTCGGCCATCGCGCTGGTGGTGAGCTACTTCAGCGGCCCGATGCTCAACTTCGGCGACTTCTCGCGCTACGGCAAGAGCTTCGACGCGGTGAAGAAGGGCAACTTCTGGGGCCTGCCGATCAACTTCGTGTTCTTCTCGCTGCTCACCGTGATCACCACGGCGGCCACGTTGCCCGTTTTTGGTGAACTGATCACCGACCCGGTGCACACCGTGGGCAAGATCGACAGCACCACGGCCGTGGTGCTGGGCGCGCTGACCTTCATGATCGCCACCATCGGCATCAACATCGTGGCCAACTTCGTGTCGCCGGCCTTCGACTTCTCGAACGTGGCGCCGCAGCACATCAGCTGGCGCACGGGCGGCATGATCGCCGCGGTGGGTTCGGTGTTTCTCACGCCCTGGAACCTTTACAACAGCCCCGAGGTCATCCACTACACGCTGGACGTGCTGGGCTCGTTCATCGGGCCGCTGTTCGGCATTTTGATTGCCGACTACTACATCGTGCGCAAGCAGCGCATCGATGTCGACGCGCTCTACACCATGAGCAAGCAGGGCCAGTACTGGTACAGCGGCGGCTACAACCCGAAGGCGATCCAGGCGCTGGTGCCCTCGGCCCTCGTGCCCATCCTGTGCGTGATGGTGCCGACGCTGCGCGGCGCCGCCAACTATGCGTGGTTCATCGGCATGGGCCTGGGCTTCGTGCTCTACGTGCTCTTGAACCGCAACAACAAGACTTGAAAAACTGACCGAAGAAGGGACCGCGCCGTGCGCATCAAGATCATCAACCCCAACACCACCTGGAGCATGACCGAGAAGATCGGTGCCTGCGCCCGCGCGGTGGCGCACGCCGGCACCGAGATCGTGGCCGTGAGCCCGGCCATGGGGCCGGTCTCCATCGAGAGCCACTACGACGAGGCGCTGGCCGTGCCGGGGTTGCTGCAGGAGATCGCCGCGGGTGAGCGCGACGGCATCGACGGCTACGTGATCGCCTGCTTCGGCGATCCGGGCCTGAAGGCGGCGCGCGAGCTGGCGCGCGGCCCCGTGGTCGGCATCGCCGAGGCCGCGATGCACCTGGCCAGCATGATCGGCAGCCGCTTCAGCGTGGTGACGACGCTGGGCCGCACCATGGGCCAGGCCTGGCACCTGGCCGAGATCTACGGCATGGAGCGCTTCTGCGCCAACGTGCGCGCCTGCGAGCTGCCGGTGCTCGAGCTGGAAGAACCGGGCTCCAACGCCCGCGAGCGCATCGTCGACGAGTGCCGGCGTGCGCTCGAAGAAGACGGTGCCGACTGCATCGTGCTCGGCTGCGCCGGCATGACCGATCTGTGCGCGCACATCGAGCAGGTGCTCGGCGTGCCGGTGATCGACGGCGTGGCCGCGGGCACCAAGCTCATCGAATCGCTGGTAGCCCTGAAGCTGCGCACCAGCAAGCGCGGCGAGCTGGCAAGGCCCTTGCCCAAGCCCATGATCGGCGCGCTCGAGGCCTTCACCCTCACGCGCTGAGCCACAATCGACGGATGCCCCGCGCCAGTTCCAAAACCTCCGTCCCTTCCGCCGCCCCCGTTGCCGCACCGGCCGAGAACGGCACGGCGCCGGCCGACAAGAACAGTTCCATCGAGAGCATCGCCAACGACATCGCCACCGCGATCGTCGAGAAGCGCCTGCCGCCCGGCACCTGGCTGCGCGAAGAGGCGCTGGGCCGCGTCTATTCGGTGAGCCGCACCAAGGTGCGCGCGGCCCTCCTGATGCTGTCGAAGGACAAGCTCATCGAGATGATTCCCGACAAGGGCGCCTTCGTCTGCCAGCCCACGGTGGACGAGGCGCGCGAAGTGTTCGCGGTGCGCCGCATCCTCGAGCGCGAGGTGGTGCGCCTGTTCATCGCCAACGCCCGGCCGCGCGACTATCAGACGCTCGAGCAGCACATCAAGTTCGAGCGCACCGCGCTGCGCCAGAGCACCACCATGGGCACGGTGCGCGAGAAACTGCTGGGCGACTTCCATGTGGCGCTGGCCGAAGCCACCGGCAACCACACGCTGGCCGAGATGGTGCGCGAACTCGTGGCGCGCAGCTCGCTGATCGCGATGCTCTACCACTCGTCGAACGACCCGCACTGCTCGTCCGACGAGCATTCCGACTTCCTGCGCCTGTGCCGCAAGGGCGACGTGGAAGCGGCCGTGACCTGCATGATCGAGCACCTCGAACGCATCGAGGCGAGCCTCGAACTGGGCACCGAGAAGCCCGACCGCCAGCTCGACCTGGTCAAGGCACTGCTGGCCTGAACCGCTGAGCCCACGCGTCGCTGACGCGCCCCACTCCCCATACCTAAGCGCCGGCCGAAACGCCGGATGCCTTGGCGCGCGCCTCCTACAGCGCTTCTTCGCCGGATTCGGGTTTACCTGAATCCGGATTGCCGCATAAATTGTATACAGTTTCGCGTACACAACTGGTGTGCGCGACGGCTCTGCGACGCGCATCACTGCTCCGTTCCCCTCGCCGCGCCAGGAGACAACGATGACGGCAGATTCCCTTTCCAGCAATGTCCATCCCGTGGACCAGCGCCTGCCTTCGGGCAAGCTCGCGGCCCTCGGCCTGCAGCACGTGCTCGTGATGTATGCGGGCGCCGTCGCGGTGCCGCTCATCGTGGGCCGCGCGCTCAAGCTCTCACCCGACGAGGTCGCGCTGCTGATCTCGGCCGACCTGTTCTGCTGCGGCATCGCCACGCTGATCCAGGCGCTGGGCGCCACGCAGTGGTTCGGCATCAAGCTGCCCGTGATGATGGGCGTGACCTTCGCCTCGGTGGCGCCCATGGTCGCCATCGCCAACGCCAACCCCGGGCAGAACGGGGCGCAGCTGCTGTTCGGCGCCATCATCGGCGCGGGGGTGATATCGATACTGATCGCGCCGCTGGTGAGCCGCATGCTGCGGTTCTTCCCACCGGTGGTGACGGGCACGATCATCGCGGTCATCGGCATCAGCCTGATGCGCGTGGGCATCAATTGGATCTTCGGCAACCCCGTGGGCCCGACGGCGCCCGCGCTGGTAGACCCGGTGTACGCCAAGTGGCTGGCCGAGGTCACCTCGCCGGGCAGCTCGATCCCCGCGGTGCCCAAGGGCTTCGCCATCATGCCCACCGTGCCCAACCCCAAGTACGCCGACCTGTCGGGCTTCGGCGTGGCCGCGCTGGTGCTGGTGTCGATCCTGCTCATCGTGAAGTACGCCAAGGGCTTCATCGCCAACATCTCGGTACTGCTGGGCATCGTGATCGGCGCGGTGGTCGCGTCGATCACCGGTCTCATGACGTACGAGAAGGTCGGCAAGGCCGCCTGGGTCGACGTCGTGCTGCCCTTCCACTTCGGCATGCCGCTGTTCGACCCGATCCTGATCCTCACGATGACGCTCATCATGATCGTCGTGATGATCGAATCGACCGGCATGTTCCTCGCGCTGGGCGAAATGACCGACCGCAAGATCAGCCAGCAAGACCTGGCCAAGGGCCTGCGCACCGACGGCCTGGGCACGCTCATCGGCGGCATCTTCAACACCTTCCCGTACACCAGCTTCTCGCAGAACGTGGGCCTCGTGGCCGTCACCGGCATCAAGAGCCGTTATGTCTGCGTGGCCGGCGGCGTGATCCTGATCGTGCTGGGCCTGCTGCCGAAGATGGCCGCGCTGGTCGAGTCGCTGCCCACCGTGGTGCTCGGCGGCGCCGGCCTCGTGATGTTCGGCATGGTGGCCGCCACCGGCATCCGCATCCTGTCGGGCGTGGACTTCAAGACCAACCGCCACAACGCCATGATCGTCGCCGTGGCCATCGGTGTCGGCATGATTCCGCTGATCGCCCCCAACTTCAAGCAGTGGATGCCGCATGCCATTCACTCGTTGATCGAGTCGGGCATCTTGCTGGCGTCGATTACCGCCGTGCTGCTGAACCTGTTCCTCAACGGTGCGAAGCACGATGAAGAGGCGGTGATCGCGGCGGCCAAGCACGCCGACGCGCACTGACGAACTAGATCATCGCCAACGGCGTCTTGCGCTTCGGCACCGGATAGATCCGGTCCAGCGCCGCCAGGGTCGTCGCATCGAGCTGCAGCTCGGCGGCAGCCCTGTTTTCTTTCAGGTGCGCGCTGCGCACCGCCTTCGGAATCGCCGCCACGCCCGGGCGCGCGATGACCGCGGCCAGCGCCAGTTGTGCGGCGCTCACGCCGAGGTCCGCCGCCAGAGCGCCCAGTGCCTCGTCCCCTGCCAGCGCGCCCTGGTCGATCGGGCTGTAGGCCATCAGCGGCATGCCGCGTTCGCGCTGCCAGGGCAGCAGGTCGAACTCGGGGCCGCGCTCGCCGAGCGACAGGTACACCTGGTTGGCCGCGCAGGCCGGACCGTTGCCGATGACCTGCGCCAGCTCCTGCATGTCGTCGGTGTCGAAGTTGCTCACGCCCCAGTGGGCGATGCGGCCGGCCGCCACCAGTTCGTACATCGCCTCGACCGTGTGCGCCAGCGGGTGGTTGCCGCGCCAGTGCAGCAGGTACAGGTCGATGCGCTCCAGCCCCAGCCGCGCCAGGCTGCGCTCGCAGGCCTGCCCCGTGCCGCGGCGGCTGGCGTTGTGCGGGTAGACCTTGCTGACGATGAAGAGGTCTTCGCGCTGCACGTCGCCCGCGCGCAGCGCCTCGACCACGGCCTGGCCGACCACCGTCTCGGCGCCGCCCTCGCCGTACATCTCGGCCGTGTCGATCAGGCGGTAGCCCAGGCCGATGGCCTCGCGCACCGCGGCCACCTCGGCCGCGCGACGGGTGGCGTCCTCGCCCATGCGCCAGGTGCCGAGACCGAGAACCGGCATCTCGCCGCCGGTGGGGAGTGGAAGTGTTCGCATGGGCACGATGGTACGCAGGCCCTCAAGGCGGGTGCCCGGGTGCGGGTTTTCCGCCCCCGTCGCCTTCTAATTTTTCGAAGCTCAAGTCAGTTCGATGACCATCAATTGCCTATCTTCCGCCGTGTTCTGGCGTTTTGGCCTTCGCTTTTTGTCAATGCCCGGTGGGTGCCAACCCCCATCGCGCGCGCCCCACCCGCTCCTAGAATTTTTTGACGGCCCGGTGTCACAAGCGTCGGCGCTCTTATCGAAACGGTTCAGGAACAGGTTGAGTCAATGCAGCAGAAGCAAAAGCACAGGATTGCCGTCATTCCCGGAGACGGCATCGGCGTCGAAGTCATGCCCGAGGGCCTTCGCGTGCTCGACGCGGTCAGTCGGCGCTTCGGCATCGATTTCGCGTACGACCATTTCGACTGGGGTTCCGACCACTACGTGCGCACCGGCCTGATGATGCCGGCCGACTGGGCCGACAAGATCCAGGGCCACGACGCCATCTACTTCGGCGCCGTCGGCGATCCTGCCAAGGTGCCCGACCACATCGCCGTGTGGGGCCTGCTCATCAAGATCCGCCGCGACTTCGACCAGTACGTCAACCTGCGCCCCGTGCGCCTGATGCCCGGCGTGCCCGGCCCGCTGGCGCACCGCAAGCCCGGCGACATCGACTTCCTCGTCGTGCGCGAGAACACCGAAGGCGAATACACCTCGGTCGGCGGGCGCCTGTTCGAAGGCACGCCGCGCGAGATGGCCATCCAGGAAGCCGTGTTCACCCGCGTGGGTGTCGACCGCATCATCGACTACGCGTTCCAGCTCGCCAACCGCCGCAAGCGCAAGAACCTGGTGGCCGCCACCAAGTCGAACGGCATCTCGATCACCATGCCCTACTGGGACGAGCGCCTGGCCGAGATCGCCACGCGCTACCCCGACGTGGCCACGAGCAAGTACCACATCGACATCCTGTGCGCGCACTTCGTGCAGCACCCCGACTGGTTCGACGTGGTCGTGGCCTCCAACCTGTTCGGCGACATCCTCTCCGACCTGGGCCCGGCCTGCACCGGCACCATCGGCATCGCGCCCAGCGCCAACCTGAACCCGGAGCGCAAGTTCCCGTCGCTCTTCGAACCCGTGCACGGCTCGGCCCCTGACATCGCAGGCAAGGGCATCGCCAACCCCATCGGCCAGATCTGGTCGGCCGCGCTCATGCTCGACCACCTGGGCGACAACGACCCCGTGTACGCACAGGCCTCGGCCGCCGTGCTCTCGGCGATCGAGACCGTGCTCAGCGAAGGCCCGCGCACGCGCGACATGGGCGGCACCGCCAACACGGTGGACGTGGGCCGCGCGATTGCCGAGTGCATCGCTTCGGCATGACACCTCTCGGCCTTCCTTGTCGCGTTGGAAAAAACGCGCTGCGTCCCGGTGCCCAGGGCACTGGGTGCTTCCCGCAGCGAAATCAAGGAGGAGCCCGAAGGGCGGGGGACATTCGCGGAGGGAAGTACCCGGTGGCCTGGGCACACGCCCCGAACAGCGACAAACAACGGAGCCACTGAACCATGGGCCTGTTCCTGCTCAAGCGCACCTTGACGCTCATCGGCACGCTGATCGGCGCATCCGTCATCGTGTTCCTGGTGCTCGAAATTCTCCCGGGCAATGCCGCGCAGATGCTCATGGGCCCCGACGCCTCGCCCGACGCCGTCGCCGCCCTGGCCACCAAGCTCGGCCTGGACCAGCCCGCGTGGACCCGCTACTGGCACTGGATCGGCGGCCTGCTCACCGGCAACCTCGGTGACAGCTACGCCTACAGCTCGCCCGTCATCGACCTGATCCTGGAGCGCCTGGCCCTCACCGTGCCGCTGGCCGTGATGGCGATGGCCCTCACTGTCGTCATCGCCCTGCTCGTAGGCGTGACCGCCGCCGCGCGCCACAACAAGCTCGGCGACGTCGGCCTCATGGGCATGGCCCAGGTCGGTATCGCCATCCCCAACTTCTGGTTCGCGATCCTGCTGATCCTCGTGTTCTCGGTGCAGCTGCAGTGGTTCTCCGCCGGCGGCTTCGAGGGCTGGGGTGAAGGCATCTTCGCGGGATTGAAATCGCTGCTGCTGCCCGCGCTGTCACTCGCAGTGGTGCAGGCGGCCATCCTTGCGCGCATCACACGCTCCGCCGTGCTCGAGGTGATGCGAGAAGACTTCGTTCGCACCGCACGCGCCAAGGGCGTGTCGCAGCGCATGGTGCTGTGGACCCACGTGCTGCGCAACGCGATGATCCCCGTCATCACCGTCATGGGCATGCAGTTCTCCGAACTTCTGGCCGGCACCATCGTGGTGGAGAACGTGTTCTACCTGCCCGGCCTGGGCCGCCTGATCTTCCAGGCCATCAGCAACCGCGACCTGATCGTGGTGCGCAACTGCGTGATGCTGCTCGCGGCCATGGTCGTCATCGTGAACTTCGTGGTCGATGTGCTGTATGCCGTCATCGACCCACGCATCAAGGCGAGCGACATATGAGCGCCATCCTCTCCCCTTCCGTGCCCGCATCCGCCGCGCCCCTCGCGCCCGGCTTCTGGCGCCGCGCGGTCAAGCACCGCAGCTTCGTCATCGGCGGCGTGTTCGCGCTGCTGCTGTTGCTGGCGGCTCTGATCTCCTTCGTCTGGACGCCGTGGTCGCCCTACGCGATGGACATGGCGAACAAGATGCAGGGCCCTTCGGCGACGCACTGGCTCGGCACCGATGCCTTCGGGCGCGACGTGGCCTCGCTGCTGCTGGTGGGTGCGCGTGCGTCCATCCTCGTCGGCGTGATCGCCGTGGGCATCGGCCTCGTGGTCGGCACCGCGCTGGGACTGCTCGCTGCTGCGAGACGCGGCTGGGTCGAAGAGGCGGTGATGCGCCTGTCGGACTTCACGCTCGCCTTCCCCGCCATCCTCTCCGCCATCATGATGACCGCCGTGTTCGGCGCCGGCATCGTCAACGCCATCATCGCCATCGGCATCTACAACATCCCGACGTTTGCACGCATCACGCGCGCTTCGGCCAACGCCATCTGGTCGCGCGAATACGTCGCCGCCGCGCGCGCCTGCGGCAAGGGATCGTTCGCAATCACCATGCAGCACGTGCTGCCGAACATCTCCGCCGTGCTGATCGTGCAGATCACGATCCGCTTCGCCATCGCGATCCTGGCCGAAGCCGCCCTCTCCTACCTCGGCTTGGGCACACAACCACCACAGCCTTCATGGGGCCGCATGCTCAGCGAAGCCCAGACCCTCATGTTCCAGCAGCCGCTGCTCGCGGTGTTCCCCGGCATGGCCATCGCCTTCGCGGTGCTCGGCCTGAACCTGCTGGGCGACGGTCTGCGCGACCTGCTCGATCCGCGCCTGGCCCGCGCAAGGTAGACCGCCATGCCCCTCCTCGAAGTCAACGACCTCCACATCGGCCTGCAGACGCAACGCGGGCCGGCCGAAGCCGTGCGCGGCATTTCCTTCTCGCTGGAGCGCGGCGAAACGCTGGGCATCGTCGGCGAATCGGGCTGCGGCAAGTCGATCACCGTGATGTCGCTCATGGGCCTGCTGCCGTCCACCGCCAAGGTCACGGGCAGCATCAAGCTCGACGGCCAGGAACTCGTGGGCCTGCCCGAAAAGCAGATGTGCCAGCTGCGCGGCAACCGCATCGGCATGATCTTCCAGGAACCGATGACGGCGCTGAACCCCGTGCACACCATCGCGCGCCAGGTCGGCGAACCGCTGATGCTGCACCGCGGCCTCACCAAGGCGCAGGCGCGCAAGGAAGCGCTCGACCTGCTCGACCGCGTCGGCATTCCCGATGCCGCCTCGCGCCTCGACGCCTACCCGCACCAGTTCTCCGGCGGGCAACGCCAGCGCATCGGCATCGCGATGGCACTGGCCTGCGGCCCCGACCTGCTGATTGCCGACGAGCCCACCACCGCGCTCGACGTGACGATCCAGAAGCAGGTGCTCGACCTGATCCAGGGCCTGGTCGCCGAAATGGGCATGGCGCTGATCCTCATCTCGCACGACCTCGGCGTGATCGCCAGCAGCGTGCAGCGCATGCTCGTGATGTACGGCGGCAGCGCGGTGGAAAGCGGCCCGACCGAGACGGTCTTTGCCGACCGCGCCCACCCCTACACGCGCGGCCTGTTCGCGGCGCGCCCCGCGCTCGGCGCCGTGCGCGCGGGCCGGCTGCCCACCATCCGCGGCAGCGTGCCCGAGCTGGTCGACATTCCGCGCGGCTGCGGCTTCGCGGGCCGCTGCGACTTCACGACCGACGCCTGCCACACCACGAAGCCGCCGGTGGCGCGCCAACCCAACGGCCATGCGGTGAGCTGCCTGCACCTCGACGCCGTCGCCGCGCACGCCACGCTGGCCGCCGCATGAGCACCCCGATGACTTCGACGTCTTCCTCTTCGACCCCGCTGCTGCAGGTGACCGACCTCGTGCGGCACTACGCATTGCCGCGCGAAAAGCTCTTCGGCCCGCCGCCCACCGTGAAGGCCCTCAATGGCGTGAGCTTCAGCATGCAGGCCGGCAAGAGCGTGGGCATCGTCGGTGAATCGGGCTCTGGCAAGTCGACCATCGCGCGCCTCGTGATGGCGCTGGACACCCCGACCTCGGGCAGCGTCGCGCTCGAAGGCCGCAACCTGCACGCGCTCTCGAAGGCCGAGCTGCGCACCGCGCGGCGCGACTTCCAGATGGTCTTCCAGGACCCCTACGGTTCGCTCGATCCGCGCCAGACCGTCGCCCGCATCGTCGCCGAGCCGCTCGAAGCGCTGGCCGAAACGCGCCGTGCCGAACAGCGCGAACGCGCCGCCGAAGCGCTCGCGGCCGTCGGCCTGCGCACCACCGACCTCGACAAGTACCCGCACGAGTTCTCCGGCGGCCAGCGCCAGCGCATCGCGATCGCGCGCGCCCTCATCACGCGGCCCAAGCTCATCGTGGCCGACGAGCCCGTGAGCGCGCTCGACGTGTCGGTGCAGGCCCAGGTGCTCAACCTCATGCAGGACCTGCAGCAGCAGTTCGGCATCAGCTACCTGCTCATCAGCCACGACCTCGCGGTGGTCAACCACCTGTGCGACGAGGTGTGCGTGGTGTTCAAGGGCCAGATCGTGGAACGCGGCCAGCCCGCCGAACTTTTTGCCCACGCGCAACACCCATACACACGCACCTTGCTGTCGGCCGTGCTGCACACGCCATCGCGGTAGGCCCGAACGGGTCGAACCGGCAGCCTCTTTTTTCTTCCAGGAGAACCCCCGAATGTTGAAGCGACGCACCCTCATGGGCACCGCCATCGCCGCCGCGATCCCCGGCGCCTTCCCGCTGTTCGCGCAGGCCCAGACCGGCAAGAACATGCTGACCATCGGCATGCCGCTGGAACCGCCGGGCCTGGACCCGACGACCGCCGCCGCCTCGGCCATTGCCGAGATCGCGCACTACAACATCTTCGAGACGCTGACCAAGATCAACGCCGACGGCAGCGTGACGCCGCTCCTGGCCGAGAGCTGGACCGTGTCGCCCGACCTCAAGACCCACACCTTCAAGCTGCGCAAGGGCGTGAAGTTCGAGAACGGCGAGGCCTTCGACGCCGCCGCCGTCAAGTTCAGCTTCGAGCGCGCGGCCGGCGAGAAGAGCACCAACAAGGACAAGCGCTTCTTCAGCGAGATCAGCCTGAAGACGCCCGACGCCGACACGGTGGTCATCACCACCGCGCAGCCCAACCCCGACCTGCTCTTCATGCTCGGCCAGGCCACCGCCTGCATCGTCGAGCCCAAGAGCGCCGACACCAACGCCACCAAGCCCGTGGGCACCGGCCCCTACAAGCTCGACAGCTGGCAGCGCGGCTCGGCCTGTTCGCTGGTGAAGTCGCCGACGTACCGCAACCCGGCGCTGGCCAAGGTCAACAAGTTCGTCTTCAAGTTCATGTCCGACTCGGCCGCGCAGACCGCGGCGCTGATGGCCGGCGACATCGACATCTTCCCGCGCGCCGGCACGCGCAGCGTGGGCCAGTTCCGCGCCAACCCGCGCTTCCGCGTGCTCGAAGTGGGCACGCGCAGCAAGGTGATCCTGGCCATCAACAACAAGCGCAAGCCGCTGGACGACGTGCGCGTGCGCCGCGCCATCCTGGCCGCGGTGGACCGCAACGTGGTGATCCAGGGCGCGGCCGACGGCTTCGGCAAGGCCATCGGCAGCCACTACCCGATCGGTGCGCCGGGCTATGTCGACACCACCGACATCAACCCCTTCGACATCGCCAAGGCGAAGAAGCTGCTGGCCGACGCGGGCGTGAAGACACCGCTCGAACTGCGCATGACGCTGCCGCCGCCTTCGTACGCACGCCAGGGCGGCGAGGTGATCGCAGCCCAGCTCGCGGCCATCGGCATCCACGTGAAGATCCAGAACGTCGAGTGGGCCCAGTGGCTCAGCGGCACCTTCGGCGGCGGGCACGACTTCGACCTGAGCATCGTGGCGCACGTCGAACCCTTCGACCTCGTGAAGTACACCGAGCCCGACTACTACTGGGGCTACGACTCGAAGAAGTTCCGCGACCTGTACGCCTCGGTGCAGAGCGAGCCCGACGAGAAGAAGCGCAACGCGCTGCTCGGCGAGGCGCAGAAGATGCTCGCCAACGACGCCGTCAACGGCTTCCTGTTCCAGGCCGTGTTCCCCACGGTCGCGCGCAAGGAAGTGAAGGGCCTGTGGCCGAACATGCCGATCGTCGCGAACGACCTGGCTGCCATCTCGTGGGGTTGATGCGGCCATGACGAAACCTCTTTACGCCCTGGGCGTGCAGGAACTGCACGCCGCCTACGCCGCCAAGGAACTCTCGCCGGTCGAGGTGACGCGCGCGGTCAACGAACGCATCGCGGCCTGCGAGCCGCAGCTGCGCGCCACCTGGCTGTTCCGCCCCGAAGCCGCGCTCGAACAGGCGCGCGCCTCCGAAGCGCGCTGGCTCGCCGGCACGCCGCGCGGCGCGCTCGACGGCGTGCCCGTGACCATCAAGGAAAACCTCGCGACCGAGGGCGACCCGATGCCGCTGGGCACCGCCGCCCACGAGCTCGTGCCGGTGACGTACGACTCGCCCCCCGCCGCGCGCCTGAAGGCCGACGGCACGGTGATGGTGGCCAAGACCACGATGCCCGACCTGGGCATGCTGTCGTCGGGCCTGTCGAGCTTTCACGACCTCTCGCGCAACCCATGGGACACCTCGCGCACGCCGGGCGGTTCCAGCGCGGGCGCCGGTGCGGCCGCCGCCGCAGGCTACGGCCCGCTGCACGTGGGCACCGACATCGGTGGCTCGCTGCGCCTGCCGGCCAGCTGGTGCGGCATCTTCACGCTCAAGCCCAGCTTCGGCCGCATTCCGCTGAGCTCGCCCTACATGGGCCGCTGCGCCGGCCCGATGACGCGCACCGTGGCCGACGCGGCGCTGATGATGGCCTCGGTCGCGCAGCCCGACGACCGCGACTATTCCGAGCTGCCCGCACCGGGCATCGACTGGACCGCCTTCGAAGTCGATCCGTCGTTCCTCAAGGGCAAGCGCGTGGCGCTGCACATGGACGCGGGCTGCGGCCTGCCGCTCGATCCGCAGATCGCGCAAGCCGTGCGCGATGCCGCCAAACGCATCGAGGCGGCCGGCGCGCACGTCGAGGAAATCCCCGCCTTCATGACGCCGCAGATGCTGCAGGGCATGGACCATTTCTGGCGCATGCGTTCCTGCCTGGACATGCAGGCCATGAGCGCCGAACAGCGCGCGAAGATCCTGCCGTACATCCGCGAATGGGCCGAAAGCGCGGCCGGCTTCTCGGGCGCGCACGTCTTCGACGGCTACAGCCAGTTCGTCGCCACGCGCGCGGCCACGGTCGCCGCCACCAAGGCCTACGACTTCGTGATCTCGCCGGTGTCGCCGAACATGCCCGCGCCCGCGGACCATGCCTCGCCCACCAACGACCCGATGCGGCCGCTGGAGCACATCGGCTTCACGGTGCCCTACAACATGTCGGAGCAGCCGGCGGCGTCGGTCAACTGCGGCTACTCGGCCGAAGGCCTGCCCATCGGCCTGCAGGTGGCCGGCCGCCGCTTCGACGACCTGGGCGTGCTGCAGTTCAGCCGCGCCTTCGAACAGATTCGCGGCGCCCAGAAGCCCTGGCCAGAGAAGGTGTGAACGAACCCGCCATGCCCGCTCATCCCGCCCAGACACACCCCCTCTGCGTTGCAAATGCTCGCCATAGCCCAAGCTATGGCTGCGCTTTGCGCCTTGATGGGGCGCGCCTGGACGGGCTGCTCGGCCACGCCGGATTCATTCACACCTTCTGACCCGACCTGACCCGCCACACGGAGACACACCTTCCCATGAACGCCACCCAATACATCGACGGCCGCCGCGTGGCGTCCGAAGGCAATGCCACCATCGACGTGATCGACCCGAGCGACGGCCAGAAATTCGGCGAGATCGCACGCGGCACCGCTGTCGACATCGACGCCGCGGTGCGCGCCGCGCGCCAGGCCATGGGCGAGCACTTCGACGGCCCCTGGGGCGCCACCACCGCACTGGAGCGCGGCCGGCTGCTCGCCAAGCTCGGCGCCGCCGTGATGCAGCACCACGAAGAGCTGGCCCAGCTCGAGGCGCGCGACACCGGCAAGGCGCTGCGCGTGGCGCGCAACGACGCGACCGCGCTGGCACGCTACTTCGAGTACTACGCCGGCGCCTGCGACAAGCTGCACGGCGACACCCTGCCCTATGAGCGCGGCTACACCGTGCTCACGGTGCGCATTCCGCACGGCGTGACGGGCCACATCATTCCCTGGAACTACCCGATGCAGATCGCGGGCCGCAGCGTGGGCGCCTCGCTCGCCGCGGGCAACGCCTGCGTGGTGAAGCCGGCGGAAGACGCGAGCCTCTCGCTGCTGCGCCTGGCCGAGATCGCGACCGAAGTCGGCTTTCCGGCCGGTGCGCTCAACGTGGTCACGGGCTACGGCAAGGAAGCCGGCGCCGCGCTGTGCGCGCACCCCGGCATCGACCACATCTCGTTCACCGGCTCGACCATGACCGGCCGCAGCGTGGGCCTGGCCGCGGCCGAGCGCCACTGCCCGGTGACGCTGGAGCTGGGCGGCAAGTCGCCGCAGATCGTGTTCGCCGACGCCGACCTCGACGCGGCCGAGCCCGTGCTGCTCAACGCCATCATCCAGAACGCCGGCCAGACCTGCTCGGCGGGCAGCCGCGTGCTGGTCGAGCAATCGATCTATGAAGAAGTCGTGCAGCGCCTCGCGAAGCGCTTCACGGCCGTGCGCGCGGGCACGCCCGCCGAAGACCTGGACATGGGCCCGCTCATCAACGAGAAGCAGTTCCGCCAAGTGCGCGACATGGTCGCGACCGCCGAGGCCAGCGGCATGAAAGTGGCGGCGCGCGGCACCGTGTCGCCGCAGGCACCGTCCACCGGCTACTACCAGGAAGCCGTGCTGTTCCGCGACGTGCCGCATGACAGCGACCTGGCCCAGCGCGAAGTCTTCGGCCCGGTGCTGGCCGTGATGCCGTTTGCCGACGAGGCCGAGGCGGTGCGCCTGGCCAACGGCACGGACTTCGGCCTGGTGGCTGGCGTGTGGACGCGCGATGGCGCGCGCCAGCTGCGCATGGCGCACAAGCTGCATTGCGGCCAGGTGTTCGTGAACAATTACGGGGCGGCGGGTGGTGTAGAACTGCCTTTCGGCGGCGTGAAATCGAGTGGCTTCGGCCGCGAGAAGGGCTTCGAGGCCCTGCTCGGCTTCACGACCCTCAAGACCATCGCCATCAAGCACGGATGAATTCATGACCACCACTGAACAGCAACCACAAACCTCGCGCAAGGTCGGCCTCGTCGGCGTCGGCCTGATGGGCCACGGCATCGCCAGCAACATCGTCAAGCACGGCCACCAGCTCACGGTGCTGGAGCACGCGGGCAACCAGCCGATCGACGACCTGCTGAAGGCCGGCGCCACGTCGGTCAAAGACGTGGCCACGCTGGCCGCGCAGGTCGATGTGCTGATCCTGTGCGTCACCGGCACGCCGCAGGTCGAGGCCGTGATGCTGGGCGACAACGGCGCGCTGAGCACGCTGCGCCCCGGCACCGTGGTGATCGACTGCTCCACCGCCGTGCCCGCCTCCACCGCCAAGGTCGCGCAGGCTGTGCTCGCCAAGGGCGGCCGCTTCCTCGACACGCCGATGACCCGCACCGCCAAGGAGGCCGCCGAAGGCCGCCTGAACCTGCTGGTGGGCGGCGATGCCGAGGTGCTGGCCTCGTGCCTGCCACTGCTGCGCTGCTTTGCCGAGAACGTCACGCACGTCGGCGACGTGGGCGCGGGCCATGCGATGAAGCTGCTGCACAACTTCGTGTCGCTGGGCACCGTGGCGCTGCTGTGCGAGGCCGCGGCCTGCGCGCAACGCGCCGGCGTGAAGCCCGAGGTGTTCGTCGACGTGCTCGCCAAGGGCGGCGGCAACGGCGTGGCGCTGGAACGCCTCAAGCCCAAGCTGCTGACGGGCAGCACCGATTCGCTGAAGTTCTCGATGGCGAATGCGAAGAAGGACCTGGGGTACTACAACGACATGGCGGAACAGTCGTCTTCGAGCCATGGCATCGCGCAGGCTGTGGATGCCTTGCTGGCGCACGGGGTCGAAGTGTTCGGGCCGGATCGCATGGTGCTCGATCTGGTCGAAGCGCTGCGCTGAAACTCTTCGGGGCGCGTGCGCAGGCCACCGGGTACTTCGCTGCGCGAATGTCCCCGGCCTGCGGCCTCCTCCTTGATTTCGCTGCGGGAAGCACCCGGTGTCCTGCGCACGATGAGCGTGGCTGTGGTGCTGGCCGTTCAGGCGCTGCGGCGAAGTGCCAGCCCCAACCCGCCTGACCGCTTCAGTGTTGTCGGATGGCGGTAGCCAGTTCTGCGCGCACGGCCGCGAACACGGCTGCAGGATCTGGGGCACGCGATATCGGGCGGCCGATGACCACGTGCGTCGCACCAGCCCCGATGGCCTGCCAGGGCGTCGCAGCCCGCGCGTGGTCATTCTTTTCATCGCCTGGGAGCTGCGTGCCTGGCGTCACGATCAGGGCATCGGGCGGCAGGATCTCGCGAAGCAGCCTCACCTCCAATGGCGACGCAACAACGCCATGGCAACCGGCCGCGGCTGCCAGACGGCCCAGCCGTGCGACCTGCTCTGGAACCGTCGAGGCGACGCCCACCTCTTCCAGATCCTGGTCACTCATGCTGGTGATGACGGTGAGCGCAAGCACCTTCAGTTGAGGGAACTGGCTCGCGGCCTGGACGGCCGAGCGAAGCACGGCGGAACCGCCTGAGGCGTGCACCGTCACCATCGACGCACCCAGATGTCCGGCTGCGGTGACTGCACCCGCCACCGAGCTGGGGATTTCCAGCAGCTTGAGGTCGAGAAAGACACGCTTCCCTGCCTCTGCGAGCTCGCGGACGACCGAAGGTCCTGCCGCGGTCAGCAGCTGCAGGCCGACCTTGTAGTGCGTGGTCGCCGCGCCCAGTTGCTTCACGAGGTCCGCCGCCAATGCGGCGGCTGGGAAGTCGAGCGAAACGATGATGCGGCTGTCCGTACTCATTGGCTTGTCCTCCATGCCGACGCCCCGTGCTCGGAGGGAACTCAGGCCTCCGAACGCTCCACGACCACCTCGCTGATCTGCACCACGGGTTGAATGTCCGTGTAGTTGGCGATGTCGCCCCGGATCTCCTCCTGGTGCTGGGCAGAGGCTGCCCGGTAAGCGTCGACGGAAGTGCAGACGAAGTCGCACTTGGCGATGTACGCAGGGTCGGTGTCCACACCACGCCCCGAGATGCCCTTGTCCACCATGTAGTACAGGCACGCAGCGCCGAGCAGTCTTTTCATCATGGGCATGTGCCTCTCGCGGTAGTACGCGTGATCGAATCGCGCGCCTGCGGCGTAGGGGTACATGACACTGACCTTGATCATCGAGATTTCTCCTGGGGTTGCACGCTGGTTGACAGCCTCAAGCGGGGAATCGTGCGCCCGACGCTTCCAGGGGCAGGCGCAGCCCGTTCGTGAGGTAGCTGACGGTGCGATAGAAGCCAGCCAGCATCAGCAGTTCGATGATGGCTTCTTCGCTGAAGTGCGTTCGCAACGCGTCCCACAGGCCATCGTCGATGTCGGCGTGCGCGTGCAAGGCGTCGCACAGGCGCAGAAGCACCTGATCCTCGGTTGACCAGCAGGCGTCGTTCGCCGAAGCGGTGACGGTCGCCTGAACCTGCTCTGGCGTCAGGCCGGCGAACCTTGAGAAGACCGTGACGTGGACGCCCCATTCGTATTCGGACTTGCACAATGCCGTGGTGCGGTGAATCACGATCTCGCGCTGTCGGATGCTCAAGTGGCCTTTGTCCAGCAATCCGCCGGCAAAGAACTTCTGAAACAGACGAGGGTCGCGTGCCAAGGTCGTGAACAGCCGCAAGGGGGGCTGCCCCTTCATCACCCTGTCGAGTGACCTGGAAATGTCTTCGCCAAATGGTGGCGTTGCTGGCTCGATGCGTGCGGGCATGCAGACTCCTGATTCAAGGGCCACGCCATCGTAGGTCCGTTGCTGTATAAAGTAAAGCATGACGACACCTCGCATCGGCCACCCAGTTCGCGGCTCCACCACCGGCCGCCCCCTCATGGTCGCGCTGGACCTGTTGGGACGGCGCACGGCGCTGCGCGTGCTCTGGGAACTTCGGGAGGGCTCGCTGACCTTCAGAGCGCTGCAGGACGCGTGCGAGACGAACACCCGATTGCTCAACACGCGGCTCACCGAACTGAGGGAAGTCGATCTGGTCGAACATGCCGAGGGTGGCTATCGACTGACGGACGAAGGGCGGCGGCTTTCGAAGGCGCTGAAGCCGTTGTCAGCCTGGGCGGACCAGTGGGGGCGCGGAAAGCGATGAGAAGCGGAGCATCCGCGGCGAATGGCTCCGCCTATGATCAGAAACGTTTTTGTGGAGGAGCCCGTGACCGGCATGTTCGCGCTGCCCAGCCTGTCTCGCAGGTCGTGCGGGATGCATCGCGTCAGTGCCTTGGAGAACCTATGAGAAAAATCTTTCCTCTCTGCGCCCTCGTGTTGCTGTCCGCCCTCTCGGGTCAGGCCCTCGCAGGTGCCAATACGGCGCGACTGAACTGCACGGGCAGTCACGCGGGGCAGGCACTCACCTTGGTGGGTGATGTTCCCGCCTCCATCGTGGAAGTCGATCTGAAGCTCTCCTACGGCGGGAAAACCATGCGCCTGGTTTCACCCCAGGCGGAAACCTCCGAGTCCACCGATTTCCGCCATGGCGTCTTCAGGTTGGAGGCTGCGCTGTCCGGTTCGAACAAGCTCCAGCTTCAAGCCAAGCCCAAGAGCATCAAGTACAAAGGCAGCATGGGTGCCGGCAAACTCAACGCCAGCTTTGGCGCCATCCTCAAGAATGCGCCTGAGCCCTTTCAATCCGCGCTGAAAGGGGCCGAGCTCACTTGCATCTATGCATACGAAGTTTGAGCGTGGGCCCACAAATCGTTCAAGCAGGCAGACAGCCGCCGCGCGTTCAACCGCGAGCGCCTCGGCGAACTGCGATGCCTGCGATGGAATGGCATCCATCTACATCTACGGCCACGACCCGAGGCTGAACCCTTGTTTCTTGCTCGCCCGATGAAGCGGCTGCGTCTCTTTGCCGCCCTGCTGTGGCTCGGCATCGCCCTCGGTCCGGCCCGCGCAGCGCCACCGACCTACCAGGCGCTGTACGCCAACCCGGAACGCGCGTTGCCGATGCAGCCGACCTGGCAACTGCAGCCAGTGGATGCACAGGCGCCACCGTGGGAAGACATCTTCACCTTCACCATCGGCATCGCCCCCAACCTGATCGAACGGGCGCGTTGGCTGAGCCTGAATCCGGGCAAGCACAGCGAGCGCGCCCCCGCGTTGTTCGACGCCCTCGACGGGCGCGTGCTTTTCCTTTCGCCGACGGCGCGCAGCTTCTGCGACGGACGCTGGCAGGTCGTGCGGCAGGAATACATCTCCGTCAATCCCGCACTGCAGCCGCTGCACCGGGTGTGGCTGGTGGAGCGAAAGCCCGGCGGCGGACTGCGCACCACCACGGCCAACGGGCGCATCGATGCGCAAGGCCAGTGGGCCGTTCCGCCCGTGAGCTGCGATGGCAAGGACACGATCTCCGCCGACTCCCCCGCGGCCCTCTCGTACCTGATGCCCGATGGATCCAGGCCCGTGCCCTCCGAACTGCAGGTGGACACGGTGTTCGCACAGCCCGGCTTGCGCGATGCACGGGGACAGTGGCGCCCCCCCGCCCCGCCGCGGGACATCACCACCGCACGATGGATGGACTACAAGCGGCAGATGGTGACGCCCGGCTCCACCGGCTCGGGCCTGATCGACGCGCGAGGACGCATGGTGATTCCGTTCATCTTCGGCGAGCGGCCCGACGTAACCGCCCAGCGGCGCATCCGGCTGTGCACCGCCGACGGGCTGGACCTCCAGCGCAACGCCGGCACGCCGCAGGTGTGCCGCTGGCAACGACTGCATGGCAGCAGCGATGCCGGCGCCGCGCTGCGGCCGGTCAAGGACGCGGTCACCGGCCGATGGGGCTACCAGAACGCGCGGGGCCAATGGGCGATCGCGCCGCAGTTCGAATCGGCGCGCCGGTTCCGTCATGGCTACGCCGTCGTCTCGGGTTCGTTCCCAGAGGACTGGCGGCCGCCCGGGTGGCAGGACGAACGGCCGATCATCCGGCAGTTCCACCGCGTGGGCCGCCATTGGGTGGTCGACGCCCTGGTGCGCAACGCGTCCACGGGCGGCGCGTGGGAATTACGCTATGGCCTGATGAACGATGCAGGGCAATGGCTTGCCGCCGTGCCGCAGCCCGCGCTGCACGTCACCGTGCTGGTTCCGCCCGGTGGCCGCAGCGGCCACTATGCCGAGATGCTGGCCAGCCACTTGCCCACCCTGCTGGGACGCAGCGTGCAGGTCGATCACGTGCCGACAGCCACCGAGGCCGACTATCGCCGGCTGATGACGGAGGGCGGCAACGAGAAGGTCCTGCTCGCGGCGTTGCGGCTGCCGCGCGGAGGCATCGAGGGCGTGCACCAGGCCGCGCCGATCGATGCGCTGATGCATGCCCTTCGCCCCGTCACGCTGCTGGCATCGGAGCCTCTGGTGCTGGCCATCGACAGCACGAAGGCCGACGCGCTGGGCATCCGCAGCACGGACGACCTGCTGGCCTACGCACGGGCCCACCCGGGCAGCCTGCGCATCGGCACGGGCGACGACGGCTGGACGGGCCACCTCGCCTTCGGCCAGTTCCGCGCAGCGAGCGGCGTCGACGTGCAGCGTGTGGTCTTCAAGGGCATGTACCCCGACTCGGACGTCATCACGAAGGAGCATGCGGTGGACCTGCTGTTCGCGCCCGTGAACGGCGTGGCGGTCGCCGTGCGGCGCGGCCAGTTGCGTGTGCTGGGCACCACCGCCGACCCGGCGCACCCGCAAAGCTTCGAGGGCGTGCCGTGGCCGACGCTGGCCTCGAGCGCGCCCCTGGCCGGCTACACGACCTACGACCACTTCAGCCTCTGGGCACCCGCGAATTCGGAGGCCGCGTCCAATCGCACCTTGCAGGAAGCCGTGGCCCAGGTGCTTGCCACGCCCGAGGTGCGCAAGCAGCTGCAAGACCTTCGCGTGGTCGGCGGCGGCGGTTCGCCAGAGAGCCTGCTGGCGCTGGAAGACGAAGAGCGCGAACGCTGGATGCGTGCGCTTTCATCACCGGCGCGTTGAGGGCGCTGTCTCGCACCATCACTCGAACCGTATCTCGGCCACGGTCGGCGCGTTCGGCTCCCTGGTCCTGGCATTCGCAATGGCACCGTCTTTTTCGTTCCTGAACCAGTAGCGGCATCCGGTTCGAGAAATCATCGTCACGCACATCGAGCCGTCGGCGTTGAGAACCCATTTGCCCGACGCCCTGCCGGGCCCGCTCTGGTTGACGAAGTCGACGCGGCCATCCGTATAGAACTGCCAGCGCGAGACCATGCCGGTCGACAGATTGCTCGAGACGATGGGTTTGCCGATCAAGGTGCTCTCGACCTCGGCTTTGCTCAGGAACACGCGGCCATGGATGGGTGCGGGCTCCTCGGAGATGGCCGGCACGACGGCGATGCACAGCAGCGCGCGGATGGCGTAACGGGTGAACATGACATGCCCCTCTGACGTCGCGCAGTCGGCATGCGTTCAGCCGAGCGCGTGCGTCCAAGCGCCTGGTTGGCCTGTCGGTAACGCCCGATGGCGTTACATGGCATTAACTAAAAAGCGCTACTTTTCTGCGCGCCAGATCCGGCCGGCGTACGCGAACGAGGCCTGCTTCTTCCTGCGCGCCACGGCCATGCCGGGAGGCGGTGGCCCGAGGTCGAGACGAGGAAGGCGGCGTTCTTTTTCTGCGACGACACGGCTTGTGCTCCGATGGCCCCTCGGCAAGGTGGCCGAAGGGCGTTGTGGGTGGCCTACGCAAACTCCGTGGCAACGGCGCCGGCGACGGCGGAAGAGCACTGTGAAGGCAGCTGTGCAATGGCTTGTATGGCACTGTGTCGTGCGTACGGTGCCTGTAAACGGCCTGTCGATTTCGCGGGCCCATTTCTTCTGCCTGCTGTCGCGGATCACAGGCGCTGCTTGCGTTCGAAGCGCGCCGGCCCCTGCACCGTCCAGCCACCGCCGGCCGGATCGAGCTCGCGAAGGCATTGCGTGAGCCCGTCGTCCAGGTCGAGGGTGACGCCGATCCGCCAATGCCCGGTGGCGCCACGCTCCACCTGCAGCACGGCGAAGCCGTTGCCGGTGCCCACGGCCGCCGTGACCATGGTGGCGCCGAAGGCACCCGGCACGGCGCCGAGGTCGACCTTACCGTCGAGCCAGAACGCGTCGGGCCGCGCATTGACGAAGGTCCAGGGTGCATACAGGCCCGAGGACACGACCGAGATCACCTCTACGGGCCCGCCCGCCGCCTCCAGCCAGAGGCTCGATACGCTCGACATGTGGCGGTCGCCCGACAGCACCACCACGTGGCGCGCGCTGGTGTCGCGCAGCAGTTCGAGCAGCGCGCGCTGCGAGGCCGGGTAGCCGCTCCAGTCGTCCATCCCCAGGCGTTGCGCCGGGTCGCCGAAGGCGGCCGCGCGCGGCGTCGGGAACAGCGCCACCGGCGACACGATGAACTTGGGCAGCCCGGCGGGCGCGGCCTCGAGCCACTTCTTCAGGTCGCCCATGCCGGCCTCGGCGCGGATCGCCGCCTGGTCCAGCGGCGTGGCTTGCGCGTCGGTGCGCAGCGCCCGCCGCTGCCGCGTGCTGCGCGTGTCGAGCATGTAGAACGGAAAACCGGCCGGCGCGATGCGGTAGTCGAAGGGACGCGGGTCGCGGTGCGGGCCGATGCCCCGCACCAGCTTGTGCTGCTGCGCGACGTAGCCGTCGAGCGCGGCGCGCACGGCCGGCGTTCCACAGGGGTCGGGGCCCGGCTCCCAGTCGTCCATCACCTCGTGGTCGTCGAGCAGCGGACAGGTCGGCAGCGAGGCCATCACCTGGCGCAGCGCCTCCAGCCTGAAGGTGAGCGCATAGGCCTGGCCGACGTCGTCGCCGCCGGCCGGAACGAAGAGCCCGGCGGTCTGGTCGACATACACCTGGTCGCCGGCCAGCACCAGCAGTTGCGGCTTGTGCGGCGGCGCGAGCACCTCGAGCCGCTGCGCGAGCCGCCGGTACGACGCCTGCGCGGGCACCCGGTCGACCAGGCCCGGCACGTACTGGCAACTGGCGAGCACGAAGCACAGCGAGGCCTGCGCGGGCTCGCCCTCGCGCTGCACGGCGCCGGTCCATGCGGGGTCGAGGCGCACCACGGCGCGCTCGCGCTGCGCGTCGGTGGCGGCGTCCAGCGTCTTCATCACCTGGTTGCGGATGGGCTCGATGGGTTCGTCCTGCGGCTGCGCGAACAGCCCGGCCGGCAGCCGCCGGCCCAGCACCTCGAGGGGGCCGCGCGCCATGGGCAGGTCGTCGTGCGCCGTCAGCACCGCGAAGCCCTGGTAGTCGGCGAGCCGGTCGTCGAACAGGTCGATCTCCACCGCCTCCTGCAGGAGCTTGTCGCGCGTGGTCTCCAGGCCCACCATCCATTCGAAGTCGAAGCACCAGCGCCCGTCGCGGCGCCACGCGGGCACGAAGACCACGGCGCGCGCCGACACATGCGCGGGCGGCGCGCGCAGCGCCAGCCGGCAATGCAGCCGGCCCGCGTTGTCCGCCGACCGGCTCGCAAGGCCGAGCCACGGGCCGGTCCACGGCAGGCTGGCCCGCCAGTCGGGCGGCACCGGATGGCCACGGCCGGGCTTGTTGTCGAAGGCCTCGAGGAAGCGCACGATGTGCGGGAACACGTCGATGCAGGCCTTCTCGCCGATCAGCGTGTCCTGGTGGCCGTAGTCGCCGAGCACCAGCAGCTGATGCGGGGTACCTTCGCCGAGGAACAGGTCGCTCCCGGAAGGCTTCGAAGCGTCCGATGGGTCCGGCAATTCCGGGGGCTCCCGCGGCAGGCCTTCGTCCTTGCCGAACACGCGCTTGAGCAGCCAGAAGCTCTCGTAGGAGCCGCGCCAGTCGAACACTGCGTTGCGCTGCCCGTGCAGCATGAACACCGGAAAGCCGAAGCGCTGGCCGACCTGCTCGAAGCCCACCGCGTGGCCCTGTCCGCCGGCGTCGGTCAGCACCTCTTCGCGGGCGTAGTTGCCGACCTGGGCGAGGCCGCGCACCTTCACGAAGCCGTAGATCGAATCGAGCGCATCGAGCGTGTCCTTGCCGATGTTGTGCAGCCGCATGGTCTGGCCGAAGATGGCGTCGGCCCGGTGCCGCACGGCCGCGAAGCCCGGCGCCTCGCGCAGACGCTGCGCCTCCCCGTCGTCGTCGGGGTAGGGAAAGGTCGCCAGCAGGCCGTCGACAAGCAGGCGCTTCATGCGCGTGAGCGTGGGTCGCGTGTCGAACTCGTCGATGCCGATGAACTGCTGCAGGTAGCCCGCCACATAGCCCCGGAAGCGGTTGAAGGCCGTGGCGCGCAGCAGCGGCCCCACCTGCGACAGCACCACCGCGCCGATGGACGCATGCAGCCCCGGCAGGCGCAGCACCGCCACGCTGAACATGGCGGCGCCGATGCAATGCGCCACCACGTCGACCTGGATGGGCGCCGCTTCGTCGGGCGTCGCATGCGCCGCCTGCACGGTGCGCAAGGCGTCCGGAATGTCGGTCTCGGCCACCTCGTCGAACGACCAATAGCGCCGAGGCCGGTTCGGAAAGCCGATGCTGGTGCGCAGGTCGAGCACCCAGACCTCGCGCCCGGCCGCGAGCAGGCTGTGCACCAGGTTGCCGGGAATGCTCCTGTGCGCGAAGGTGGAGCCGCTTGCGCCATAGCCGTGGATCAGCATCACGGGCCGCGTGCCCGCGCGGCGCACCGGCGGGTGGTAGCGCGACAGCAGCCGCGGCGGCGCGCTGCCCGGGCCGGCCGCGGTGACGAGCTCGACCGGCTCGGGCCGCACGCCGTGCACCTCGCCGGGCAGGCGTTCCCAGTCGCGCTGCGGCGAGTCGGGCGGCGGCACGAAGTGCAGCAGGTGAACCTGCAGCACGATGCGCAGCACCCACAGCGCCAGTTCGGCCAGGTCCGCCAGCTGGTTGGGCATGTCCTGCTGGTGCTCGATGCGCAGCAGGGGTTGCAGCGTCTCGACGAAGTACGAAGGGTCCAGCACCAGCCGGCCCAGCGGCTTCGGCGCATCGGGGCCGAGCAGCTGCAGGTCGCCCTCGCTCAGCTGCCGCCACGGGTTGCCGCCTTCGACGAACGCGATGCGCTTGGTGAGCCGCAGCCGATCGCCCTCCTTCAGCGGCGCGCCGTGCGCGACCCGCGCCACCGTCCAGTCGTACTCGATGAGGCGCACCTGCCCCAGGTGCGAGCACAGCGCCAGCAGGTCGGCCATGGCGGGGCCCTCGAAGACGGCATCGTCCTCATCGATCGCTCGGCCGGCCGATGCGGCGCGCGCGTCCAGCAGGCTTTGCACCAGCGCCAGCAGCTTCTTGCGGGCCAGTCCGTGGCTGCGCAGGATGCGTTCGATGCTGTCGCTCTTCTCGCGCACGAGCATCGATGCGGTGCCGGTGCAATGCGCGACGGGCGCGTGGTCGCCCTTGCCGAAGCGCAGGAGCACCACGGGCTGGGACAGCACGCGCGGCGCCGCGCGCAGGGACGGCACGTCGAACGGCTCGAATTCGACTTCGGCGCTCAACGCGAAGGCCTGGCCGTCGATGTGCACGCGGCCCGTCATGCGCTCGCGCAGCGAGACGCGCGTGGGCGCGGGCGCGCGGGGACGGGTCAGGTCGCGGCGCAACGGGCGCTGCGACGGCGGCGGCTGCGACGAACCGGCCAGCGCCAGGCCCCAGTCCTCGGCCAGCACGGGCACCGCGCGCTCGGCCAATGCAGCGATGGTGAGCGAGGGGTTGATGCCGAGCGACACCGGCACGATCGAGCCATCAAGCACCGCCAGGCCCGGCAGCAACGACGGCACAGCAGAAGCACCCGCAGCGCCGTCGTAGACGCGGCCCCAGCTGTCGACCACGCCGCGCTCGCACCGGTCGGCCATGCGGCAACCGCCCAGCGGGTGCACGGTCAGCACCGAGCCCACGTCCTCCAGCTGGCCGACCAGGTCGGCGAGGCTGCCGAACGGCGGTATCGGTTTCCACAGCGGGTTGGCCAGCACGCGCCCGCCGAGTCCACCCACGCCATCGTGGGCCGCATGCAGTGCGCGCATCTGCGCCTCGAACACGGGCAGCGCGGCCACCTTCGGCCACGCCACGCGCACCTGCGCGTCGGCCAGCACGGCGCCCTCGCCGCCATGACCGACGAAGCGGATCTGGCCGGCCGCCCCGTCGTCGCCCATCATTCCGTAGACCGGCGTGCGGCGCAGCATGTCGTCGTCCACGGCCAGCGGATCGCGCCCTTCGTCCGGCGCGTGCAGGTCGAGGTCCATGTGCGCGAGCGCCTGCAGCGCGTCGGTGGTGGTCACCACCTCGGCCAGCAGGCGGCGCAGCGGCGCGGGAATGGCGAACTCCTCGATCACCAACGGGCGCTCGCCATGCGTCGCGCAGGTGCGCAGCAGCCCGGTGATGGTCGGCCCGATGCCGCGCTGTGCCGGCGCCTCGCCTTCGGGCGCGCTGGACAGCGCTTCGTCGTTCTGCGCGGCCGCCACCGCGATCATGTCGCCGTTGGCCGAGAAGCCGCGGCCCACCGCCAGCGAGACGGGCAGCCCCGCGCCCCTGGAGCGCAGCAGCAGCTCGGTGGAGCCCAGCGTGCCGGCAGCCACCACCACGCGCCGCGCGCGCACCACGTAGGGCCGGGCGTTGTCGGTGCGTGCCTTGCGCCGGTCAGTGAAAAAAAACTCGACCGCATAGCCGCCCCCTCCCGGCAGGGCCGCGATGCGGTGCGCGGTGCCACCGGTGAACAGGCGCGCGCCCCGTGCATGGGCCAGCGCGAGGTAGTTGGTGTCCAGCGATTTCTTGGCGCGGTGGTTGCAGCCGCTCACGCAGTCGCCGCAGCGCAGGCAGCGGTGCATCGCCACCTGGGCCGGCGTGCGCGTGCCGTCGGCGAAGGCGATGGCGACATGGGCCTTGCCGCCCGCCGCATGCAGCCGCGCGCCGGCCTTCAGCAGGGAGTCGAGCTTCGACACGCTCTCGGGGATCTGCTCCAGGCCCAGCATGGCCTCGGCCTTGCCGTAGCCCTGCGCCAGCGCGGCAAGGTCGAGGCCCTCCGGCCAGGCACCGTCCTCGAAGGCATCGGACGTGGCGCGCTCCATCACCGCTGCATTGATGAGCGACCCGCCGCCCAGCCCGTTGCCGAGCAGCGCGTTCACTTCGCCGCCCAGGCGCAGATCGAACAGCCCCGAGGCGTTGCCGCGCGCGGGCCGGCCGTCCTGCATGCTGAAGCGCACGTGCCCCGGCAGCTCGGCGAAGGTGGCCGGAAATTCGCCCGGCAGGTATTCGCTGCCGCGCTCCAGCACGTAGACCTTGATCGGCACGGCGCCCGGTGCAATGCCGGGCGCCGCGTCCAGCGACAGCGCGCCCGCCAGCCGTGCCGCCGCCACCGCGCCGCCGTAGCCGCTGCCGATGACCAGCACATCGCAGTGCAGCGCGTCGGGCGGCGCCGCGGCGATCTCGCGCACCAGCACCTCGGCGCCCTGCGAGAGCAGGCGGTCGCCGGGGTCATCCTCGTCGTCGCGGCCACCGTCGTTCATGTTCGGCTCCTCGCGGAATGGATCGCGGATTCAGGGATGCTCGATGGCCGCGGCCAGCGCGCGGCCGAGCGTCTGGTCGTCGACAGGTTTGCGCAGCAGCGGCAGCGCCTGCCGCCGCGCCGCCTCGACCACCGCCGGGTCGGTGTCGGCCGTGACCATGACGATGGGCAGCGCAGGCTGTGCGGAGCGCTGCGCGCGCAGGCGCCCGGCGGCATCGAAGCCCGAGACGCCGCCGCCGAGCCGGCAGTCGAGCACCACCGCGTCGGGCGCGTCGACCTGCGCCAGCGCCTCGTCGAGCGTGGCGGCGGACAGCACGCGGCAGCCCATCGCGCCCAGCGCGTTGAGGTAGGCGCCGCGCACCATCGGGTCGTCCTCCAGCACCAGCACGCAGCGCCCGGCCAGGCTCCACGGTGCACCGGTGCCGTCACCCTCGCAGCCGTCGGCGCCGACGGGCGCGGCGCGCGGCAGCCGCAGGCGGAAGCAGGCGCCCGCGCCGAGGCGGGACTCGAGCTCGACCGGCACGCCCAGCAGCTCGGCCATGCGCCGCACGATGCCCAGGCCCAGGCCATGTCCCGCGGCAGGCGTGGTGCCGGAGCCCGACGCCTGGAGTTGCACCAGGTCCTCGAACACGAGCCGGTGGTTCTCGGGTGCGATGCCAGGGCCGCTGTCCTGCACGGTCAGCTCGACCCCGGCGTCCGATGCGTCCTGCGTACGGACCCGCACCTCGACCTGCCCGCCCGCGGGCGAGAACTTGATCGCGTTGTCCACGAGGTTGGCCAGCATGCGGCGCAGCAGGTCGGGGTCGGTGCGCACCGCCAGGCCGGGCGGGCAGTCGGTGTGCAGCGCGACCCGGCGCGCCGCCGCCGCGGCGCCGAAGCTGGCCATCACGGCGGTCAGCAGCCGGTCGATCTGCACGCGCTGGGGCTGGGCCACCACCACGCCGGCATCGAGTTTCGAGACGTCGAGCAACGCATCGAGCATGGCGCGCAGCTGCTCCAGGCTGCTGTCGACCACCTCGACGATCGCGCGCGCATCGGACGCCATCGCCACGTGGCGCAGCGCCCCCACGTTGAGCGCCATCGCCTGCAAGGGTTGGCGCAGGTCGTGGCTGGCGCCGGCCAGGAAGCGGCTCTTGTCGTTGTTGGCGCGCACCGCCTGGTCGCGCGCGATGGCCAGCTGCGCGCGCTCGAACTCCAGCGAGGTGGCCAGCGCCTGGTTCTCGGCGCGGATGCCGAACGACTCCTCGAAGGTCTGCAGGTTGCGCCGGGCAAAGCGCGTCTGCACGCCGAAGAACATCAGCACCAGCGCGGCCACGCCCCCGCCGAGCCAGCCGCCGGCCACCAGCCACATGGCGGCCGTGGGCACGAAGAGCAGCCCTGCGTAGGCCAGGAAGGCGGGCATCACGGTCGCGCTGGTCGACACGGCGCCCGCGCCCCAGGACACCAGGATCATCGTGAGGACCGCGTCCAGCGTCGGGTCGAGCCGGGCCATGAACAGCGCCGCGGAGCCGTTGCAGGCGCCGATCAGCACGTTCCAGTGCACGGTGGCGCGCAGCCGCGCGGCGATCGGACGGGCGCGGTCGGCGGCCATGCGCGCGAGCGCGGCGGCGCGCCACTCGCGGCTGGCGATCACCGCCGCGAACCAGCCGAGCACCCAGGGCGCCGGCACGTCGCGCCAGACGATGGCCGCGACGACGACGGCGGTGAGCAGGATCTGCCAGCGCAAGCCCACGGCCTGCTCGGCGACCACCTGCAGGCGCCGCTCGTCCAGTTCGTCCAGCGCGGCCGGCATGCTCACGCAGCCTCGAGCGCCCATGCCGCCTGCGCGTCGAAGACGCGGCACATGGCATCGGTGCGGTTGCGCGCGCCGAGCGCCCGGTAGACCATCGACAGGTGCACCTTCACGGTGCCCTCGGCAATCAGCAGCTGGCGCGCGATCAGCTTGACCGGCATGCCCCGCATCGCCAGCGCCAGCACCTCGCGCTGGCGCGGCGACAGCTCGACGCGCAGGAAGCCGGCGAGGTCTTCGCGCGGCAGCTCGTCGGGGTCGCGCGCGCGGGTCACGTCGTCGGCCAGCACGAACTCGGCCGGCAGGTAGATCTTGTGGCGCAGCACCACGCGCAGGGCGGCCTCCATGTCCTCGAGCCGGTACGACTTGGGAATGAAGCCGGCCGCGCCGGCCTCGATGACCTCGCGCACGCGCTGCGGCGAGCTTTCCGCCGACTGCATGCACACGGGCGTGGCCTCGAAATGCGCCTTCACGGCCTTGAGCGCCGCCAGCCCGGACAGTTGGGGCAGGTGGTAGTCGAGCAGCAGCAGGTCGATGCCGGCGGGGTCGCGCTGGCAGGCCTGTTCGGCGTCGCGCACGGCGTCGAAATGGAAGGGACGGCCGGGTTCGATCTCGGCGGCCATGCGCTCCAGCAGGAGGCGCGTGCCGTTCCAGACGATCTCGTGGTCATCGACCAGCAGAACCTTCATACAGGCCTCTCGTCTACGGTGACCCTCCCCGTCCTGAATGCAGATTAGCGCAAAGCCCCCCAAGAAGCGAGCGTGCGCACCTACACCAAAGGCCTAGTCGGATGGCCACGCCGGGGACTAGGCGCTGCGCGCAATGGTTGCGGCGGGCGCCGCGCGGAAAACTGGCTGCATCGATCGCCACTTCACATCCGATGCACCGAGGACCGCCATGAACACCCAAAACTCTCTTGCCGCGCTGCGTGCCGCATGGGAACCCCTTGCGTGCCGCTTGTGCATCCTGGCGCTGCAGCATGCGGCGCTCGCCCGCTGGCTGTGCGCCGCAGCCATGCTCGCCGTCTCGCTGCTCGCTGGCTGCGCTGCATTGCCCAACGAGGTACCCCGTGTCGCGTCGCACGCGCGCACCGACCTCGGGGACAGCCCCCTGGCGCGCATCGCCGCCGCGTCCTTGCCGGCCGCGGACAGCGCGATGTCCGCAGTGCCCGATGTATCCGGCGTGCGCCTGCTACCGGGCGGCGATCAGGCCTTCGACGCACGCATCGCACTCGCGCAGGCCGCACGGCACACCGTCGACGTGCAGTACTACGTGGTGGCCCCAGACAGCGCGGGGCGGCAGTTCCTGCGCGAGCTGCGCGACGCGGCGCAGCGCGGCGTGCGCGTGCGCCTGCTGGTCGACGACCTGTACACGGGCGGAGACGACGAGATGCTGGCCGGGCTGGCTGCGCACGCCAACGTGGAGGTGCGCGTCTTCAACCCGCTGCCGGTGCGCAGCGGCGGCCTGCGCACGCGCGTGCTTCTGTCGCTGCACGAGATCGGCCGCGTGAACCGGCGCATGCACAACAAGCTTTTCATTGCCGACAACAGCTTCGCCATCACCGGCGGACGCAACATCGCCGACGAGTACTTCGGGCGCAGCAAGCCGGCGAACTTCATCGACATGGACGCGCTGCTGGCCGGGCCGGCGGTGCACGCGCTGTCGGCGAGCTTCGACGCCTTCTGGAACGGACCGCTGTCGTACCCCTTCGAAGCCATTGCGGCCAGCGGCTCCCCGGCACCGGCTCCTGCGCGCGAACGCTTCGCCGCGCTGGTGCGCGACCTCGCGCGCTTCATGCCGCCTGCCGACGAACCCGATGCGCTGGGACGCGGCCCGGTCGGCGCGCAGCTGGCGCAGGGACGCGTCGCGCTGGTGCCTGCGCAGGTGCGCGTGGTTGCGGACGCGGCGGTGCCAGGCCGCTTCGCTGATGATGCCGGCGGCAACGTCGACGATATCGCTGAGCCACAAAGCCGCGAGGGCGCGGTCATGGCTGCGAACCTCGACCTGTTCCGGACCGCGCGCTCCGAGGTGCTCGTCGTCTCGCCCTACTTCGTGCCCATGCCCCGCATGATCGAGGCCCTGAGCCATGCGAGCCGCGAGGGCGCGCGCGTGTCGGTGATGACCAATTCGCTCGCCACCACCGACGAACCGCTGGTGCACTATGGCTACGCGCGCTACCGCAGCGCCCTCTTGCAGATGGGCGCCATCCTGTATGAGCTGATGCCGGCCAGCGAAGCGCATCCCGCCTGGAGCGACACCGAAAGCGGCCGCGGCTCGCTCGGGCGCCTGCACGCCAAGCTGGCGGTGGTCGACCGGCGCTGGTTCTACGTGGGGTCGATGAACATGGACCGGCGCTCTGCGCACTGCAACACCGAACTGGGCCTGATCGTCGACAGCCCCGCGCTGGCCAGCGAGCTGGCCGACCTGATCCAGCGCGTGCGCATGCCCGCGAGCTTCACCGTGAGCGAGGTACCTCTGAGAGGTGGCCTGCAATGGAGCTTCCTGCGCGACGGACGTCGCTGGGTGCTTCACCGGGAGCCCGAATCGAACTGGGCCCAACGACTGCGCTGGTCCGTGCTGTCGCTGGTGGTGGACGAAGATTTTCTGTAACCCGGCTTACGCAAACTGCCACATGACACTCATCGAAAGAGCGGCACTTGCGTGCAAGAAATAGATCATCGCAAGCGTGTCCCAGGACTACCATTCCATCGTTCACGTGCGGTTCGGCACGAGACTGCCGCGGACTGTTTGCTCACTCGTGTCGCAAGGAGAGTCGCGATGGCAAGTCCGATGAACGTCAACAAGCTTCAGACGAAATCCCATGACGAACCGGATGAGGTTCGGGAGCCCGAGAAGACCCGGGTCGAAGTGGTCCGCCTCGAGGGCTACACGCTCGGACGCTTCAAGTTCGAGCCCGGGTGGCGCTGGTCGAAGTGCATCAAGCCGGTCGTGGGCACGGACAGTTGCCAGGTGGCTCACGTCGGGTACGCGGTCTCCGGCCGGGTCACCGTGCAAATGAATGACGGCTCGCAGACCGTCATCGAGGAAGGCATGTCGTACACGATTCCGCCGGGCCACGACGCTTGGGTCGAAGGCAACGCACCGTTCGTCGGCCTGGAGATGATGAGCGCAGAGGAATTCGCAAAGCCCCAAAGCTGAGCCGGGGTGAGAGGCCTCGGGAAGAGACTTCTTCGGGATGGTCGAACGGGGCGTGACACCCGCGACCGCCCGGCTCACGCGCCCGGGCCTGCGGATTGCCTGGGCGGCGAGCCGGACGCCGAGGGCGTTTCAGCCCTTTCGCATGGTGATCGCATGAAAAGGGCAAGTCACTGCGCAATCGCTGCAGCCCGTGCACCAATCCGCGTCTTGAAGCGTCGACAACTTCTTCCATTGCTCGACTTCGAGACTGAGAAGGTGAAGGTCGCACGCAGCGACGCACCAGCCGCAGCCCGTGCAACGCGCGGCGTCGACAACAGGCAGCCAACCGGGTCGGTGCGGGCGGCGAGGCTGATGTACGTCCATCTGTGATTCCAACGAGCCGTATCGGTCCGGAAGGTAGCATGCCGCCGGCGCCAGTCTGCCAACAACGGACGTTCGCGCCTGCCTTCCAATTTGCCAAAACCGATCGACGGACATGACACAGCGACACTTCTTCGCGTTGCCCGACGACCTGTTTCCGGTGTTTGAAGCAGTCGAAGGCAAGACCGCTGTCTCCTACACCCTCGCCGGTATCTTTGACACGCCCGACTTGTCGACAGTACATACCGGCCAGGCACTCCCTAGCCTGAACTTGCCGGCGTCAGGCTCCTCGGTGAACTGCGCGACTTACCTGGTCACTCCGGTCGACGTTGCGGTGCAAGTTCGACCGGTTCCGACTGCTTTCGGCCCGACGCGCTTTGCGATAGATCAGTTGTTCAATCCGATCAGCGTCACCCTGATTCACGGCGGCTTCGACGCAAACTTGACGCTCATCTCTGGCCGCGTCGCGACGGCATCCGGTGTACCGCAGGCCGTAAGGCTTCAATCCGCTTTCACAAATGCCATCGGGAAGCTGTTCAAGCGCGTCAACGCGTACTGGGTTGGCCCCAAGGCGATGGAGCATTTTCAGCGAGGAGGACGCCTTACCCACAACGCATCCTCCCCGTCCGAGTACGATTTGGCGCCGGCGCGAGTTCAGCAGTAGCGGCGGCACTCGGCCACGACCTGACTTTCAAACTGATGAGCCCTCTTCGCCCCTTGTTGGAAAGCGAAACCTTGCGGATGCAGTTTCCGATCTGCGCTCTCAGCCTGCCAATTGCGCAGATCTCCGCTCAATTGGAACTACCGGTTGAGAGCTGGCAAGAGCTAGGCATGGGGGAGGCGCGTGGTTTTGGCTGCCACCTTCCTAATGGAATGATGGTCTTTCTTGATGAGTTTTTATCGTCGCCGCAGTCTGGTACGACTGTCCATGTTGACGCCTCAGCTCTCGTTGGCCTAGATGTCAACGAAGTGGTCTCGGCCGCTCTCGGTGGGTTGGGACTGCCAATGTCCTTCGTTACTTGGCTACAGGCAGAGTCGAACTGGAAGGCCGCACAAGAAATCGCGGAGGCGGCTGACGAGCGCTAACACTCCTGAGCAACGAGGGGCGCGGTCTCGCCAGTAGCCGCTGAGTGACCGCTTTCCAGAACGAGCGAACTACCGTTTGGGGCCCGCTCAAGACGGTAGCGCGACCGGCTACATGTTGGATTCCATCGATCTCTGACCCGAGATTTCCATTGAATACTGACCCACCCGCTTTGTGAGCCTGAAGGCTTCACGGTGTGGATAAGTGCTTGGTGTTCTCCTTTTTGTGTGTGGATCTGCCGCAGATTGCGCCGCTGTTTGCGCGATTTGGTTGCCTCGATCGCGAG
The DNA here is from genome assembly GCF_058787635.1 of Variovorax sp. FW305-3-2-15-B-LB1. Lineage (NCBI taxonomy): Bacteria > Pseudomonadati > Pseudomonadota > Betaproteobacteria > Burkholderiales > Comamonadaceae > Variovorax > Variovorax sp. FW305-3-2-15-B-LB1. The sequence goes on from NZ_JBYSZY010000012.1 coordinate 60,019, forward strand.
CCAGGTCGCGAGCTTCTCGGCATAGGGATCGAGCTTGCTTGAGCTCGTCCGCTTGGCGTAGCGCGGCTCTTCATCGCCGGCTCGCAGGTACTTCTTTACGGTGTTGCGAGACAGGCCTGTACGCCTGGCTATCTCGCGAATGGACATCTGCTCGCGCAGGGCCCAGCGTCTGATGACACTCAATGTCGCCACGTCTATCACTCCTAGGATCCCCCTGCTTTAAAAATGAGCAGGGTAGGGTTTTACGTGGGTCAGTCTTAGACGGAAATTACTGCGTTAGCTGGGTCAGTTTTCGGCGGCAATCAACACTCTGCAGCGCTTTCTTCTTCGTTGGCAAGGCGCTGAAGATAGCTGACCAGAACCTGACTTACAACAGAATTAGGAATCGGCCATGGTTTTTAGTAATGACAAAGTACTGGGTTTGAAGCCGGCCGATCTGGCATTTCCACGCAGAGTTCTGCTGCCAGTGCGTCCATGAACGGCTGCGACTGCATGCCGCATTCAACGTTGAAAACGCAAGCGGATGCTGGCTGGCGAGTGGAGCGACACGCGTCTAGCCGAACTTGATGACGCCCGACTCGCTGGGAATCTCGACGGTGTTGAAGTCAGCGTCGATGGCCATCTTCAAGCGCTCCGCACCGCGCCCTCTCACTCGCCTGAAACAACTCCCCCGCCTTGCGCGCCAATTCCGCCGCAAGCCAAAGCAGGTTGTCCAGTTGCCGGGGGCCTTCGCCGCTGCACCAGTCGATGTCTTCCCCGTGGCAGACCCACAGCAGGGCTTCGAGTTGGGCGAGTGTGTTTTCGAGGAGGTTCGCCGGGTCTTCGTGAGTGATTCCGGCGGGAGGTACCGGCGTGCGAGGCCGGGCTATAGTCTTGGTAGCCATTTTTGTGCGTTCCTTCCAAGGTGATTGCACGTCTTTGGTTAGACGGTCGGGGTGCTCGTAACACCCCGGCCGTCGCCTTTTGATACCTCGCATTTGCATCGCTGCTTTCGCACCGACAACCTGCCGCGAGGCAAGCAGCCTTTCAACATTTCAACGGCTGTGTATGTAGCGCCTTCCGAGTCCCCTTGTTGGGGTTTTGAGTGACAGGGGCAGCTACTTTAGAGAAGAGCGCAGCGCAGTGGCGCTTTCGTGCGGCACGAAGTCCCGACGAGCGCCAATAAATGCAGCTTCCGCAATGCGCCGCACGCGGGCCTTACGAGCGCCGTGCCAATCGGCAGCAGCGCTGAACACGCTCACGTCGATGGGGTGCCTTGCGCAGCGAAATCAAGGAGGAGGCCGAAGGCCGGGGGACATTCGCGGAGCAAGGTGCCCCATCGGCGGGAGCGTCGCCCCGAATGACGCTCAGGGCATCCCGCGCGCCAACAGATGATCGACCAACCGACGCTGCGGAAAGCTCAGCGCCTCCTGCCGCGTGCACAGGTACATCCGGCGTGACGCCCACGCATCGGTGAGGTTGATGAAGCGCAGCTTCATCTCCTTGCGGTAGGTCACCGCCGCCCCCTCGGGCAGGATGCCCACGCCCATCCCCGCTTCGATCATCCGGCACACGGCCTCGAAGCTCTTCACGCGCACACGCAGGCGCAGCACCTTGCGCGCGCTCATCGCGGCGTCTTCCATGGTGCGGGAGATGGCCGAGTCGTCTTCGAGCCCCACGAAATCGAAGTCGAGCAGTTCTTCGAACGACACCTCGCGCCCGCGCCACGGATGCTTCTGGCGCACGATGGCCACGAGCCGGTCGGTGCGGTACGGAATGAAGTGCAGCGCCGGGTCGACCGCCTCGCTGGTGATCACGCCCACGTCGGCCTGGCGGTCGCGAATCGCCTGCACGATGTACACGCTGCGGTGCTCTTCCACGCTCACGCGGATCTCGGGGTAGCGCAGCCGAAAGCTCGCCACGTCGTCGGGCAGGAACTGGCCCATCGCCGACGCGTTGGCATGCAGCCGCACGCGGCCGGTGGCGCCCTGCGCGTAGTCCGACAGGTCGGCGCGCATGCGGTCCACGTCGCGCAGGATCTGGCGCGCATGCATGGCCAGCGACTCGCCCGCGCCCGTGGGCGTGACGCCCTTCGAGGTGCGGTTGAGCAGCCCCACGCCGAGTTGGCTCTCGAGGATGGCCAGGCGCCGGCTCGCGGCCGACAGCACCATGTGGCTCTCGGCGGCCGCCTTGGACAGGCTGCCGTGCTCAATGGCGCGCAGGAACAGCGCCAGCGAATCCAGGTCGGGTCTCATCGGGTCCTCGGTCGATCGGGCGGACATTGTCGGGCCTGCGCGGTTGCGAACGCATGGCCGAAGGCCTTTCGGCGAATCGACGGCGGCGGCGATGGTTCTTCCGGAATGCGGGTTTCCCCGTCGAAACGAAGAAGCACTTTCGGGCCGGGGTGCGAAAGAATCGTCGCTGTCTCGGCGGCAACCCCGGCGAGGCGTTTCGCGGGCCGGCCCTCTACCGGGGCCACGCCCGCATTCCACGAGTCCTACCCGGAGTCTTTTCTCTCATGGCAACCCACGAACTCGCCAGCGTTGCGCTGGACGACAAATACACGGCCACCGAAGGCCGGATCTACCTGAGCGGCATCCAGGCGCTGGTGCGCCTCATGCTCGTGCAGAAATGGCGCGACCAGCAGGCCGGCCTGAACACCGCGGGCTTCGTCTCGGGCTACCGCGGCTCGCCGCTCGGCGGCCTGGACGAAGCGCTGTGGAAAGCCCAGCCCCAACTCGAAGCCAATGCCGTCAAATTCTTGCCCGGCGTGAACGAGGAGCTGGCCGCCACCGCCGTGTGGGGCACGCAGCAGGTGCACCTGACCGGCGAGAGCGCGGTCGATGGCGTGTTCGCCATGTGGTACGGCAAGGCGCCCGGCGTGGACCGCTGCGGCGACGTGTTCAAGCACATGAGCCACGCGGGCACCTCGCCCAAGGGCGGCATCCTGCTGGTGGCGGGCGACGACCACGGCGCGTCGTCGTCCACCCTGCCCAACCAGAGCGACCACCTGTTCGCCGCCTCGATGATCCCCATGCTCTACCCGCAGAGCGTGGAGGAATACATCGAGCTGGGCCTGCACGGCTTTGCGATGTCGCGCTTTGCCGGCCTGCCGGTGGGCTTCAAGGCGCTGGCCGACACGGTGGAGTCGTCGGGCTCGATTGCCGCCGGCGCGCTTGACGTGCACACGCGGCTGCCGAAGGACTTCGTGTTCCCGCCCGGAGGTGTGCATGCGCGGCTGTCGACCGACACGCTCGGCGTGCAGGCGCGCAAGCAGGAAGCGCTGATGCAGGACTACAAGATCTACGCCGCCATCGCCTACGCGCGCGAGAACCGCCTGAACCGCGTGACCATCGATTCGCCGCAGGCGCGGCTGGGCATCGTGGCCTCGGGCAAGTCGTACCGCGACGTGCTCGAAGCGCTGGAAGAACTGGGCATCGACGCCGACGAGGCCGCGCGCATCGGCATCCGCCTGTTCAAGGTGTCGATGCCCTGGCCGCTGGAGCCCGATTCGATCCGCGAGTTTGCCGACGGGCTCGAAGAAATCCTGGTGGTCGAAGAGAAGCGCCAGATCGTCGAGTACCAGCTCAAGGAGCACCTGTACAACTGGCGCGAGAACGTGCGCCCGCGCGTCATCGGCAAGTTCGACGAGCAGGGCGAATGGGGCGCGCACCCGCGCGGCCAGTGGCTGCTGCCGGCCACGGCCGACTTCTCGGTGGCGCAGATCGCGCGCGTCATCGCCGGGCGCGTGGCGCGCTTTCACACCAGCGACCGCATCCGCATGCGGCTGGCGATCCTCGACGCGAAAGACGTGGTGCTCGGCAAGGCCGTGGCCACGCCCTCGCGACCGGCCTGGTACTGCGCGGGCTGCCCGCACAACAGCTCGACCAAGGTGCCCGAGGGCAGCCTCGCGCTCGCGGGCATCGGCTGCCACGTGATGGCCACCGCCATCTACCCCGAGCACAACCGCACCACCACGCACATGGGCGGCGAAGGCGCGCCGTGGCTGGGACAGGCGTGGTTCTCCAAGCGCAAGCATGTGTTCGCGAACCTGGGCGACGGCACCTACTACCACTCGGGCTCGCTGGCCATTCGCGCGGCCGTGGCGGCGGGCGTGAACATCACCTACAAGATCCTCTACAACGACGCGGTCGCGATGACAGGCGGCCAGCCGGTCGACGGGCCGATCACCGTGCCGCGCATCGCGCACCAGGTGGCGGCCGAAGGCGTGAAGCGCATCGCGCTGGTGGCCGAAGACCCGACCCGCTGGGCCGACCGCAGCCTGCTGCCGCCCGACCGCGACGGCCTCTTTGCGCTGAGCGTGCACCACCGCGACGACATGGACGCGGTGCAGCGCGAGCTGCGCGGCTTCGAGGGCGTGTCGGTGCTGATCTACGACCAGGTGTGCGCGGCCGAGAAGCGCCGCCGCCGCAAGAAGGGCGAGTTTCCTCCCGCCGCGCGACGCGTGTTCATCAACGACGTGGTGTGCGAAGGCTGCGGCGACTGCGGCGAGCAGTCGAACTGCACCGCCCTGCTACCGAAGCCAACCGACCTGGGCCTGAAGCGCAGCGTGGACCAGAGCGCGTGCAACGCCGACGAATCGTGCATCAAGGGCTTCTGCCCGAGCTTCGTGACGGTCGAGGGCGTGAAGCCGCGCAAGCACGCCCCCGTGGCCGTGAAGGCCGCCGAAGAGCCCGCCCTGCCCGCGCCGGTGCCGCTCGCGCTCGAAGGCATGCACAACATCCTCATCACCGGCATCGGCGGCACGGGCGTGATCACCATCGGCGCGCTGATCGGCATGGCGGCGCACCTCGAGGGCAAGGGCGTGAGCGTGCTCGACATGACGGGCATGTCGCAGAAGAACGGCTCGGTCACGTCGCACGTGCGCATCGCGCGCGACGCGGCGCAGCTGAAGGCGCAGCGCATTCCCACCGGCGAGGCCGACCTGATCCTGGGCTGCGACATGCTCACGGCCGGCGCGCCCGACGCCATCGCGCGCATGCGGCCGGGCCGCACCTATGCGCTGGTCAACACCTTCGAGCAGCCGACGGGGCACTTCGCGCAGCAGCCCGACTGGCAGTTCCCGGCCGCGCAGGTGCGTGCGCTCATCGAGGAATCGGTCGAAGGCCGCGCCGACTTCATCGACGCCACGCAACTGGCCACGCGCCTCATGGGCGACGCCATCGCCGCCAACCTGTTCCTGCTGGGCTTTGCGTTCCAGAAGGGGTTCGTGCCGCTGTCGGCGCAGGCGCTCGACAAGGCCATCGAGATCAACGGCGTGGCCGTGAAGGCCAACCAGGCCGCGTTCCGCTGGGGCCGCAAGGCGGCGCTCGACCTCGCGGCCGTCACGCGCCAGGCGGCGCCGGCGCAGGTGGTGTCGCTGCAAAAGCCCCAGAGCTTCGAAGCGCTGGTGGCCGACCACACCGCGTTCCTCACGGCGTACCAGAACGCCGCCTACGCACGCAGCTACGCGGACCTCGTCGAACGCGTGCGCGACGCCGAACAGCGCACGCGCGGCAGCACGGTGCTGGCCAAGGCCGTGGCCTCGGGCCTCTTCAAGCTCATGGCCTACAAGGACGAGTACGAGGTGGCGCGCCTGTATGCCGATCCGCGCTTCATGGAGAAGCTCGGCGAGCAGTTCGAAGGCAAGCCGGTGCTGCGCTTTCACCTGGCACCGCCGGTGCTGGGCCGGCGCGATGCCGAAGGCCGCGCGGTCAAGACCAGCTTCGGCCCGTGGATGCTCGGCGCCTTCCGCGTGCTCGCCAAGCTGCGTGGCCTGCGCGGCACGGCGCTCGATCCGTTCGGCCGCACCGCCGAGCGCCGCATGGAGCGCCAGCTCGTGGCCGACTACCGCGCGATGGTCGAAGACCTGCTCGCGCGCTTCGAGCGCATCGACTTCGACACCGCCCTGTCGCTGGCGCGCCTGCCGGAGCAGATCCGCGGCTTCGGGCATGTGAAGGAAGAAAGCATCGTGTCGGCGCGCGTGCGGTGGGAGATGCTGCGCGGGCAGCTCGACAGCGCAGCGCCTGCGCGGGCGGTTCGACCGGAGCCGGTGGCCGCCTAGTCGATGGGGCGGCCGGCGCGGCCCGCTACAGCAGGCCTCTGGCAGAGGCCTTCAGCGTGGCGGCCGCGCGGGTCGAGCAACCGAGCTTGCGAAACACGCGTTCGACGTGCGTGCGCACCGTGCTCGCACTGATGCCCAGCGCACGCGCGACCTGCTTCGTGTTGTCGCCCTGGCTGATGCAACGCAGGACGTCCAGCTCGCGCTGGGACAGCGACGCGTCGTCCTGCGCGGGCACCACGGGCTTCGCAGGCGTGCCCGAGAGCGCGCAGGCGAGCAGCGCGCCGACGACCTCCGCGTCGAAACGGCCGGCCTCGGCGTCCGCCTGCATGCGATCGCGCGCCTGGTCGTCGGTCAGTTCGGGTCGCCACGGGCGGCGGGTGCGGTGCGACACCCACTGCTCGGCCGCCGCGACGACCTGCCCTTCGAGCGGCATCGACGCGCCGGAGCGGCCACGAAAATAACCGGAGCCATCGCGCCGCTCGAAGGCGAACGAGGCGATCTCTGCTTCTGCCGCAAGGCCGTCGATCTGCCCCGCTGCGCGGGACGTCCAGTACGGCACGAGCCGCAGGCGCTCCATCGACGCGGCCGGCAACGGCTCGGGCGCATTCCAGATGGCGTTGGGCACCGCGGCCCGCCCGATGCCGTGGATCAGGCCGGCCCTGTGGATGCGATGGCACATCGCTTCGCCCATGCCCAGCTGGGCGCCACAATCGCGCGCCAGCCGGGCCACGCGCCGCGAGTAGCCCGTCATCCACGGCAGCTTGAGGTCGCTCACGTCGCCGACGAGTTCCAGCCCGACACGCCGGCGCATCGACACCGGCGGATCGGCGGCATCGGTCCACGGCGCGGGCAACGCATCCAGCCGCGTCATCCAAGCCGCAGCGTGCGGTGCGCAGGCGTCGACCAGGAAACCGGGGTAGAGGCTGTCGGCGCGCCCCCGCGCGAGCGTGAGGGCTTCGTCGAGCCCGTAGAGGCGGCTGAAGATCTCGAGATCGCTCGCCAGGGCCACGACGTAGGTCGCCAGCGGCACGCCCTCGCCCTGCAGCAGGCCGGGGACGCCACTGCCGTCGTAGGCCTCGAAGACGGCGCGCAGTGCGGCTTCGGCCTCGGGCCCCAGGCCGAGCATGTTCGCGATGTCGCCGGCAATCTCGCAGTGGATCTGGGCCATCGCCACGACGGCCCCGGGAATGGACGCCTGGTGGGGCTGGCGCAGGCGCGGTTGCGCGGAGGCCAGAAGGGCTCGTCGGCCCAGCACGTCGTCTTCCAGGAAATCTGCGAACTCCTGCGCGTTCGCCGTGCAACCCGACCAGCGCAGCAGCGCCACGTGTTGCGCGACCTCGACCTGCGCCGCGTGGCAGCCGGCCTGTGTCGCGATCATGCCGGCCAGCCAGGCGGTGCGCAGCGAATGGTCGATGGGCTGGCCCATGCTCAGGTCGCCGATGAAGGCGAGCGCGCGGGCCGCGTCGAAAGCGGTGAGGGTGGTGTCTTCGGGCATGGGATCGCGGGGGCGAGTGCACAGCATCGCACAGCCGCCGGTTCGGCGCGTGTCGGTCATTCGACCGATACCGGGGTCCGGGGGAACGCAGAAGAATCGTTGCACCCGCCTCGTGCGAGGCGCGCCCCCTCCTCCTACCCACACCCCTTCATGCCCGACATCATCCACCCCCCTCTGCAGCCGGCCGCCTGGCTGCGCAAGCTCTACTTCACCCGTGCGGCCTTTTCCTTCGTGTGGGTCGCGCTGGCCTTCAGCGTCGCCAGGCAGTCACCGGTGCTGACGACGATCCTGCTGGTCGTCTATCCGGCGTGGGACGCGCTGGCGAACCTGGTGGACGCCCGGATGACGGGCGGCCCCCGGGCCAACCCCAGCCAGATGCTGAACACCTGGATCAGCGCGCTGGTCACCGTGGCCGTGGTGGCCTCGCTGGTGCTCGGGCTCCAGATCGGCCTGGCCATCTTCGGCGCCTGGGCCATCGTGTCGGGCCTGCTGCAGCTGGCGACGGCCGTTCGCCGCCGAAAGAGCCATCGGGGGCAGTGGGTGATGATGCTGAGCGGCGCGCAGTCTGCGCTGGCCGGCGGCCTCTTCGTCGCACGGCAAGGCACCGATGCCCCGGTCCTGCAGACGCTCGCGGGCTATGCGACGGTGGGCGCCGTGTACTTCCTGATCTCCGGCCTCGTGATCCTGCTTCGCAAGCCGCAGGAGCGGCCCGTGAACCCGCTCGCCGCCACGCCTACAGCATCTTCCACTTCTTGCGGTCGATGACGCGGCGGCGCGTGTCCATGTTCAGCTGCGACAGCTCGATGTTCACCTGGTCCTTCGTGATGTCGACCAGCCCCCAGTTGCATTGCAGCGCGCCGACGGTGACGGCCGTGCGCAGTGCGGCGCCGGAGGACGTGGCTTCGAACAGGCTCCAGGGGCCGGCCGGCCACGGCACGGCGAAGCGGTTCTCGTGCACGTCGCCGCTGAGGATGAGGATGCGGCGCTTCTCCGCGAGCTTGAGGATCGCGGCGTGCTCGGCCGCGCAATCCATCCAGGTCTCGCCGTGGCGGGCTTCGAAGGTGAGGCCGCTGGCGATCAGGTGCACGGTCTTCTCGTCCGAGTCTTCGATGGCCTTCTTCAGCTTGTTCATCTGCTTCTTGCCGAGTACGGCGTCCTCTCCGCCCTTGGTCTTGTAGCTGCGGCCGTCGGTGAGGTGCAGCATCACCGGGCCATCCGCGTCGCCGACATTGCTCAGCATGAGGGGCCGGTAACCGGGTTCGGGAACGCCGGAGGCCCAGGGATCGCCGGCCTTGGGAAAGGTCTTCGGATCGTTCGAATCCAGCGCCTTGCGGTATTCCTGGAACGCCGCGCGGGTCGGGTCCAGCAGGTGCCGGTAGGAAGGCTGTCCCTCGATCTGCGCACCGCAGGCGCCGTTCCACAGAAAGTCGTGGTCGTCCCAGATCGGATGGATCTGCAGGTCGGTCTTGCGCACCAGCTTGGCGAACTCCTTCTGGTTCAGCTGGTCGCGCAGCCGGCCGAAGGCGTGGATCGCGAAGTCGTTCGCGCCCATGGCCTTGATGGCGCCCATGCTGGAGCCGTCCGCGTCGTAGTAGGCCGAGTCACCCAGCAGCACCAGGTGCGTGGCGCCAGACGCGCCCACCTGGGTCCAGACAGGTTGTTCTTTGAAGGTCTGGGCGCTGAAGCAGGAAGTAAAGGCGATCTTCATCGGGAGGCTCCTCGTTGTGGGTGCGCGGATGCTAGGAGCCGCCCCGAAACGTCGCCTCCCCCATCCATGGGAGGCGCATGCCGCGGGCCGCAAGGGCTCAGCGCCCCTCGTCTTCCCAGTCGACCCACTCCACCGGATGGGTCTTGAGGTACCCGCTGACGGCGGCACCGACGGTCGGAAAGAACGCGGCTTCGCCCAGCCGCGCGAAGAGCCCGAAGCGCTTCAGCTTGTCCTTGACGGGGTCCTTCATCTCGGCAAAGCACAACTGGATGCCGGCGTCCCGCAAGCTGTCGACCAGCTCGGCCAGCATGTCGGCGGAGGTCACGTCCACGCTGGTGACGGGCTCCGCCGCGACGACCAGCCAGCGCACCGGCGCGGGCGACGACGCCATGGCCTCGCCCACCCGGTCGCGGAACAGCTCGGCATTGGCGAAGAACAACGGCGCATCCCAGCGAAACAGGACCAGGCCCGGAATGAGGCGCGCGTCGGGATAGCGCGTGATGTCGTGGTAGCCCTTGACGCCGTCGGCGCGGCCCAGCACCGCGGAATAGGGGCGCCAGGCATCCCACAGGAATTCGATGACCGCGATCACGATGGCCAGGCCGATGCCCTCGACAGCGCCCAGCACGACCACGCCGACCGTGCAGGCGATCGACAGCCAGAACTCCCAGCGCTGGATGCGGTAGATCCGCCGCAGGTCGGCAATCTCGATCAGGCCGATGGCCGATGCGATCACGACCGCGGCCAGTGCGCTGGTGGGCAGGTTCTTCAGCAGGTCCGGCGCCGCCACCAGCAGCAGGGCAACGGCCAGCGCGCCGACGACGCCGGTCAGCTGGGTCCTGGCGCCCGCGGCCTCGGCCACCGGGGTGCGCGACGAACTGCTGCTGACGGCAAAGCCCTGGAAAAATCCGGCCGCCAGGTTGGCGGCGCCCAGCGCCACCATCTCCTGGTTCGGGTCGACGTGGGTGCGGGTGCGCGCCGCATAGACACGGGAGAGCACGCTGGTGTCGGCGAACGAGACGAGCGCGACGGCGCAACCGCCGATCAGCACGGGGCCGATGTCGGCGGCCGTGATCCACGGGATGCCGAATGCCGGCAGGCCTTGCGGGAGGGCACCGAGCACCGGCACCCCCTCGCGCGTCGCCAGGCCCAGCACGCCGACGGCCACGGTCGCGCCCACCACGGCGATCAGGATGCCCGGCACACGCCGGCGGCCCTTGAGCAGCAGGATGACCGCCAGGGTGCCCGCGCCGACCATGAGCGTGGTCGCGTGGGTCTTGCCTTCCATCACCGACACGGCGATGGCCTTCAGGGTCGCCAGCGGTGCGTCGCCCTCGACCGAAAAACCCAGCAGCCTGGGCAGCTGGCTGATCAGCACGGTCAACGCGATGCCGTTCATGTAGCCGTAGCGGATCGGCTTGGAAAGAAGCTCGGTGACGAAGCCCAGGCGCGCAACGCCCGCGAGGATGCACACCGCGCCCGACACGATCGCCATCAGGCCCGCCAGGGCGATGGCGCGCTGCGGGTCGCCGCCCGACAGCGGAAGGACGACGGCCAGGATGAGGGCCGCCAGCGAGGAGTCCGGGCCCAGCACCAGGATTCGGCTGGGGCCGAACACGGCGTACGCGAGCAACGCCACGATGGTCGCGTAGAGGCCGTGGATGCCGGGGACGCCCGACGCCTGTGCGTAGGCGATGCCGACGGGCACCAGCATCGTGGTCAGCACCAGCCCGGCCACGATGTCGTGCCGCAGCCAGGCCAGCTCGTACCCGCGCAGCGTGCGCAGCACCGGCAGCCAGCGGCGCCATCCGGCCGCATCGGCGGACTTCGCCCGCGGCGCACTGCGGCCGGGTTCGGAAAGAGGAGGGGGAGGTTCCAGGTCGTTCATGCGCCGCGGGCCACAGGGTGGACGGACAGTGCAGAGGCGCGCCAGGAAAGGCAAGGGGGAAGACACGGGTGCCGGCGCGGGCCGCGCGCTCCTCCCCGCCCCTGCGCCCCGGGCGCCTGCGAAACACGCACTTGACCGGCTGCGCCCGCGCCCGAAATTCGCTAGGCTGTGGTGGCGCGCGATGCCATCGAGCGCGGAGACAACGCGATGAGCCAAGGCACATCTCTTCGTCTGCATGTACCGGAGCCCACCGGGCGGCCGGGGCACGAGACCGATTTCTCCTACCTGCACCTGTCGCGTGCCGGCGAGGTGCGAAAACCCCCGGTCGACGCATCGCCGGCCGACACCAGCGACCTGGCCTACACGCTGGTGCGCGTGCTCGACGACGAAGGCCGCGCCGTCGGCCCGTGGGCGCCGCCGGCCGACCCCGAGCTGCTGCGCCGCGGCCTGCGCGCGATGATGAAGACACGCGCCTTCGACGCCCGCATGCTGATCGCGCAGCGGCAGAAGAAGATTTCCTTCTACATGCAGTGCCTGGGCGAAGAGGCCATCGCCACCGGCCACGCGCTGGTGCTGCAGCAGGGCGACATGTGCTTTCCCACCTACCGCCAGCAGGGGCTGCTGCTGGCGCGCGACGACGTGACGCTGCTGGAGCTGACCTGCGAGCTGATGTCCAACGAGCGCGACCCGCTCAAGGGGCGGCAGCTGCCGGTGTGCTATTCGATGAAGCGGGCCGGCTTCTTCTCGATCTCGGGCAACCTGGCCACGCAGTTCATCCAGGCGGTGGGCTGGGGCATGGCCTCGGCAATCAAGGGCGACACGCGCATCGCCTCGGGCTGGATCGGCGACGGCGCCACCGCCGAGTCCGACTTCCACACGGCGCTGACCTTCGCGCACGTCTACCGCGCGCCGGTGATCCTGAACGTGGTCAACAACCAGTGGGCGATCTCGACCTTCCAGGCCATCGCCGGCGGCGAGGCCACCACCTTCGCGGCGCGCGGCGTGGGCTGCGGCATCGCGTCGCTGCGCGTCGACGGCAACGACTTCCTCGCGGTGCTGGCGGCCTCGCGCTGGGCGGCCCAGCGCGCCCGCAGCAACCTGGGGCCGACGCTGATCGAGTGGGTCACCTACCGCGCCGGCGCGCATTCGACCTCGGACGACCCGTCGCGCTACCGCCCGGCCGACGACTGGGCGCATTTCCCGCTGGGCGATCCGATCGCGCGCCTGGCGCAGCACCTGACGGCGATCGGCGCCTGGTCGCAACAGGAGCACGCGCAGACGCAGGCCGACATGCAGGCACAGGTGAACGCCGCGGTGAAGGAGGCCGAGCGCTTCGGCTCCATGGCCGACGGCCATGTCGCGGGCGACGCTGCCCTGTTCGAGGACGTCTACAAGGACATGCCCGAGCACCTGAAGCGCCAGCGCGAACAGCTGGCGTCCGAGGGGTGACGGCCATGGCCTCGATGACCATGATCCAGGCCCTGCGCTCCGCCATGGACGTGATGCTCGAGCGCGACGACAACGTGATCGTCTACGGCCAGGACGTGGGCTACTTCGGCGGCGTGTTCCGCTGCACCGAAGGCCTGCAGGCCAAGTACGGACGCTCGCGCGTGTTCGATGCGCCGATCAACGAGGGCGGCATCGTCGGCTCGGCCATCGGCATGGGCGCGTACGGCCTGCGTCCGGTGGTGGAGGTGCAGTTCGCCGACTACGTCTATCCGGCCTACGACCAGATCGTGTCGGAGGCGGCGCGCCTGCGCTACCGCTCGGCGGGCGATTTCACCGCGCCGATCACCATCCGCATGCCCTGCGGCGGCGGCATCTACGGCGGCCAGACCCACAGCCAGAGCCCGGAGGCGCTGTTCACACACGTCTGCGGGCTGCGCACGGTGATGCCCTCCAATCCGCGCGATGCCAAGGGCCTCCTGATCGCCTCGATCGAGAACGACGACCCGGTCATCTTCCTGGAGCCCAAGCGGCTGTACAACGGCCCCTTCGACGGCCACCACGACCGGCCGCTGGTGCCCTGGTCGGCCCATCCGCTGGGCGAGGTGCCCGAGGGCTACTACACGGTGCCGCTGGAATCGGCCACGGTGTTCCGCCCCGGCGCCGACCTGACGGTGATCAGCTACGGCACCATGGTCTTCGTCTGCGAAGCGGCCGCGCGCGAGACCGGCATCGACGCCGAGATCATCGACCTGCGCAGCCTGTGGCCGCTGGACCTGCAGACGCTGGTCGCCTCGGTGAAGAAGACCGGCCGCTGCGTGATCGTGCACGAGGCCACGCGCACCAGCGGCTTCGGCGCCGAGCTGACGGCGCTGGTGCAGGAGCATTGCTTCCACCACCTGGAAGCGCCGATCGGGCGCGTGGCCGGCTGGGACACGCCCTATCCGCACGCGCAGGAGTGGGCCTACTTCCCCGGTCCGGCGCGCGTCGGCGCGGCCTTGCGCCGCGCCATGGAGAACTGAATGGGCACGCTCACGATCAAGGTGCCGGACCTGGGCGAAGGCATCGCCGAGGTGGAACTGGTGGCGTGGCGCGTGCAGCCCGGCGACACGGTGGCCGAAGACCAGGTGCTGGCCGACGTGATGACCGACAAGGCCACCGTCGAGATTCCCTCGCCGGTCGCGGGCCGGGTGGTCGCGCTCGGCGGCGAGGTGGGGCAGCAGATCGCGGTGGGCGCGGAGTTGATCCGGATCGATGTGGCGGACGGCGGGGAGGCGCGGGAGAAGGCGCCGGTCGTATCGGCGGCAGCGCCTGCAGCGGTGCCTGCACCGGCACCGGCCGAACGCGCGCGCCCCTCGGGCGACAAGCCGCTGGCCTCACCCGCGGTGCGCCACCGGGCGGCGGTCCTCGGCATCGATCTGCGGCAGGTGCCGGGCAGCAGCGCGGACGGCCGCATCCTGCACGAGGACCTCGACGCCTGGCTGCTGCGCCGGCCCGGTCCGCCGGCACCGGATGCGGCGCGCTACGCCGAGCGCCACGACGAGGAGGCCGTGCCCGTGACCGGCGTGCGCCGCCGCATCGCGCAGCGCATGCAGGACGCGATGCGCCGCATTCCGCACTTCACCTACGTCGAGGAGGTCGACGTGACCGAGCTGGAGCTGCTGCGCGCCCGCATCAACGAACGCTGGGGCGGCGAGCGGGCGCACCTGACGCTGCTGCCGCTGCTGGTGCGCGCGGTGGTGCTGGCGGTGCCGCGCTTCCCGCAGATCAACGCCCGCTTCGACGACGAGGCGGGCGTGCTCACGCGCCACGGCGCGGTGCACGTCGGCATCGCCACCCAGACGGCGGCCGGCCTCATGGTGCCGGTGCTGCGCCACGCGGAAGCGCGCGACCTCTGGTCGAGCGCGACCGAGATCGCCCGCCTGGCCGACGCCGCGCGCGCGGGCCGGGCCACGCGCGACGAGCTGAGCGGCTCGACCCTCACCGTCACCAGCTTGGGCGCGCTGGGCGGCATCGCCTCCACGCCGATCATCAACGCGCCCGAGGTGGCGATCGTCGGCGTCAACCGCATCGTGCAGCGCCCGGTGATGCTGGGTAGCGCGGTGGTCGCGCGCCGCATGATGAACCTGTCCTCCTCCTTCGACCACCGCGTGGTCGACGGCCAGCTGGCGGCCGAATTCGTGCAGGCCGTGCGGGCGTCGCTCGAATGCCCGGCGCTGCTTTTTGTCGAGTAGCTGCCCCGCACAGACCTCACCGCCCGGGCGCGCGGCGGGGGTACCCCGTCGACCGGAACGCCCCGGGAATACCCTCTGAACCCCCTGCAATCTTCTTGCCTACAGTTCTTGTATGCAAGAAAAAGCGATCCTTGCATGCAAAACCTCGACACGACAACGACAGGAGATTCCCATGCCTCGCTTTGCCAAATCGCTCTTCGGACAGGTGGTCATCGCACTGGTGATCGGCGTGCTCGTCGGCCTCTTTGCGCCCGAGTTCGCCGCCAAGCTCAAGCCGCTGGGTGACGGCTTCATCAAGCTGATCAAGATGATCATTCCCGTGCTGGTGTTCTGCGTGGTGGTGCATGGCATCGCCGGCGCGGGCGACCTCAAGCGCGTGGGCCGGGTCGGCGTGAAGGCGCTGATCTACTTCGAGGTGCTGACCACCATCGCGCTGGCGATGGGCCTGGTGCTGGCCTTCGTGTTCGAGCCGGGCGTGGGCATGAACGTCGACCCCAAGGCGCTGGACGCCAGCGCCATGAGCGCCTACGCCTCCAACGCCGACAAGCTCACGAGCGGCGGCACGGTCGAGTTCCTGATGAAGCTCATTCCCACCACGGTGGTGGCCGCCTTCGCCACGGGCGACGTGCTGCAGGTGCTGCTGTTCGCGGTGCTGTTCGGCTGCGCGCTCTCCCTGCTGGGCGATCGCGGTGCGCCGGTGGCGGCGGTGGTCGATGCGCTCTCGCTGGTGCTGTTCAAGATCATGGGCATCATCATCAAGCTGGCGCCGCTGGGCGTGCTGGGCGCCATCGCCTTCACGGTCGGCAAGTACGGCATCGGCTCGCTCAAGCAGCTGGGCATGCTGGTCGCCCTCTTCTACGGCGCGGTGCTGGTCTTCGTGTTCGTGGTGCTGGGGCTGGTGATGCGCATGTCGGGCTTCAGCCTCTGGAAGCTGCTGCGCTACCTGCGCGAAGAGCTGGCCATCGTGTTCGCCACCACCTCGTCGGACAGCGTGCTGCCGCAGATCATGGCCAAGCTGCGCCGCATGGGCATCCGCGATTCGACGGTGGGCCTGGTGATTCCCACGGGCTACTCGTTCAACCTGGACGCGTTCTCGATCTACATCACGCTGGCGGCCGTGTTCATTGCACAGGCCACCAACACGCCGATCTCGATGGCCGACCTGCTGACCATCCTGGCGATCGCGCTGGTCACCTCCAAGGGCGCGCACGGCGTGCCGGGCTCGGCCATCGTGGTGCTGGCCGCCACGCTGCATGCGATTCCGGCGATTCCCGCCATCGGCCTGGTGCTGGTGCTGTCGGTCGACTGGTTCATGGGCATCGCCCGCGCGCTGGGCAACCTGATCGGCAACTGCGTGGCCACCGTGGCGATCGCCGCGTGGGAAGGCGACATCGACCGCGAACGTGCCCATGCCGTGCTCGACGGCACCTATTCGCCCGACGACGAGCCGCTGGCCGAGGCGCCCGTGGTAAACACCGGCACCGCCGCTTCCACCGCTCACTGAAAAAAATGCCCGCCGACGTCAGCCCCACCGCCATCGCCGAACGCGTCGTCGAGGCCATCCTCGCGCAGAAGCTCGCGCCCGGCGACCGGCTCGGCGAGCAGGCGCTGGCCGAGAACTTCTCGGTCAGCCGCACCATGGTGCGCGAGGCGCTGATGCAGCTGCAGGCGCGCGGTTTCGTCGAGGTGCAGTCGCGCCGCGGCTGGTACGTGGTGGAGCCCTCGGCCGAAGAAGCGCGCGACGCCTTCTCGGCACGCCGCATCGTCGAGGCCGGCATCCTGGCCGCCAGCGAAGGCCGGCCGCTGGGCCAGGTGATCCGCAAGCTGCGCGATCACATCGCCGACGAGCAGCGCGCCATCGAAGGCGCCGACGCCGCCACGCGCGCCTTCCTGCTGGCCGACTTCCATGTCTGCCTGGCCGAGCAGATGGGCCACCAGTTATTGGTCGACGTGCTGCGCGACCTCACGGCGCGCACCACGCTGGCCGCCACGCTCTACCAATCGAAGCACGAGGCCGGACAGTCGTGCGCGGAGCACGGCGCCATCGTCGCGGCGCTCGAGGCCGGCAACATCGAGCAGGCGCGCCAGCTCATGCTCGACCACATCGGCAATGTCGAACGGGCGCTGGAAGTCGACGCCACCGCCGAGCCCGACGCGCCGAGCCGGCTGCGCGCCACGCTCGCGCCGGTGGCGCTGCCGCGTGCCGCCAGGCGTTGAAGCTGTGCATTTGTGCCGCCATCAGCTATCGATTGCATAGCTGACACCCGCCGCCGGCCCTGCGCCTGCGGCGTTTTTCTTGGGCAACCCTGTTGCGCCGCACAAGGGCGCGCCGACTGACACAGCGGCGGGTTCCGGCTCGGCTACAGTCCGAGACACTTATGAACTCTCCCCAACTCCAGCGCGGCGTCTTCCTCGCCCTGCTTGCCGCCGTCACCGTCGCCTTTCTGTGGGTGCTGATGCCGTTCTTCGGCGCGGTGCTCTGGGGGGTGGCGCTGGCGATTCTGTTCACGCCGCTCTTCAAGTGGCTGCTCAAGAAGATGCCCGGCCGGCGCAACGTGGCCGCGCTGTCCACATTGGCGATCTGCCTCTTTATCGTGATCCTGCCGCTGGCGATGGTGGGCGTGTCGCTGGTGCAGGAGATCGCGCTGATCACGCAGAGCATCCGCTCGGGCCAGATCAACTTCGCGGCCTACTTCCAGCAGATCCTGAACGCCACGCCGCAATGGCTGCTGAACATCGTGGAGCGCTTCAACCTGGGCGACATGGCGGCCTGGCAGGCGCGCGTCTCGGCCATCGCGGGCCAGGCCAGCCAGCTCATCGCCAGCCAGGCGCTGGCCATCGGGCAGAACACCTTCGACTTCGTGGTGAGCTTCTTCGTGATGCTGTACCTGCTGTACTTCCTGGTGCGCGACGGCACGTCGCTGTCCAAGACCATGCGCGACGCGCTGCCGCTGGCCAAGCCGCACACGCACTACCTGCTGAACAAGTTCACCACCGTGATCCGCGCCACCGTGAAGGGCAACGTGGCCGTGGCCATCGCGCAGGGCACCATCGGCGGGCTGGCCTTCTGGTTCCTGGGCGTGCAGGGCGCGCTGCTGTGGGCGGTGCTGATGGCCTTCCTGTCGCTGCTGCCGGCCGTGGGCGCGGCGCTGATCTGGGGCCCCGTGGCCATCTACTACCTGGCCACCGGGCACTTCTGGCAGGGCGGCGTGCTGATCTTCATCGGCGTGTTCGTGATCGGCCTGGTCGACAACATCCTGCGCCCCGTGCTGGTGGGCAAGGACACGCAGATGCCCGACTACATCGTGCTGATGTCCACCATCGGCGGCATGGCGATCTTCGGCATCAACGGCTTCGTGATCGGGCCGGTGATCGCGGCGCTGTTCATGGCGGCCTGGAGCCTCTTTGCGGACTCGGGCCATGTGGGCACGGGGCACGCGGTCGAAGAGGCCGCGCAGGCCCCGAAGGACGGGCAGGACAAGGCCTGACACCGGTCGCGGCCCTTCCCGGGCCGCGGCGTTCGCTCCCTCTGCGCGCATTTCGCGCACGCATTCGCGCATTCCGTCGCATGACGCTGGGCACCGCCCAGCGACTGCGGGATCGTCGGGCCCTCCACCCACCACGAGGCCTGCCATGCACCTTCCCGCTTTCCTCTCCCGCCCCGCCGCGCGCGGCCTGCTCGCCGCTGCCGCGCTCGCCCCGCTCGGCGCCCTGGCCGCCGACCTGAACCTGCGCATCGCCGACGGCCCGGCCGCCGGCGCCACGCTCTACGTCGCGCTGTACAACGACGCCGCCAGCTACGCCGAGAGCAAGGCCCTCGCTTCGCAGACCGCGCCGATGCGCGAAGGCAAGGCTCGCTTCGTCTTCACCGACCTGGCGCCGGGCCGCTACGCGCTGCGCGTGTTCGCCGACGAGAACGGCAACGGCAAGCTCGACACCAACCTGGTGGGCATGCCGATCGAACGCTACGGCTTCTCGAACGACGCCAAGGGCAACCGCGGCGCGCCCGACTTCGAGGCCGCGGCGCTGCGCATCGACGCCGACGCCCAAGCCGTCATCCACCTGCGCTGAGGAGACACGGCCATGGAACGACGCGAACTCCTGCGCCTGCTGGCCACAGCCGGCGCCCTGCCCCTGCTCGCCCCGCTGGCGCGTGCCGCCGGCACCACCGACGACTGGCAAGCCCAGTTCGAAGCCGCCGACGCGCCCTGGAAGATCGGCTTCGCCACGCCCCCCGGCGACCTGCCCCTGACCCGCGCCACCGTGCGCGGGCGCTTTCCCGACGCCGTCGCCGGCACGCTGTTTCGCATCGGACCGGCCGGCCACGACCTGGGCGGCGAGCGCTACCACCACTGGTTCGACGGCGACGGCATGGTGCATCGCTTCGTCATCGAAGGCGCCGACGTGCGCCACCAGGGCCGCTACGTCGCCACGCCCAAGCGCCTGGCCGAGGTGAAGGCCGGCCGCCACCTCACCGAAGCCTTCGGCACCATGCCGCCGGGCGTGGAGCCGCCCACCTCGGCCGACGCCATCAACGTCGCCAACACCAGCGTGCTGCCGATGCAGGGCGAGGTGCTGGCGCTGTGGGAAGGCGGCTCGGCCACGCGCATCGATGCGCGCACGCTCGACACGCTGGGCGTGAAGACCTGGCGCGCCGACCTCGCGGGCATGCCCTTCTCGGCCCACCCCAAGGTCGACCCGGACGGCACGGTGTGGAACTTCGGCGTGAGCTCGGGCCAGAGCCTGCTGGCGCTGTACGAGATCGCACCCGGCGGCGCGCTGCGCCGCGCGGCCGTGGTGCCGGTGCCCGAGCTGCCGATGGTCCACGACTTCGCCGTGACCGCGCGGCACCTCGTGTTCCTCATGCCGCCACTGGTGTACGACAGCAAGCGCAAGGAGGCCGGCGCGAGCTTTCTCGACGCCCACGTCTGGCGGCCCGAGCTCGGCATGCGCGCGCTGGTGGTCGACAAGCAGGACTGGGACAAGCGCCAGCTGCTGGAGCTGCCGGCCGGCTTCCTGTTCCACGTCGGCAATGCGTGGGAAGAAGACACGCCGCGCGGTGCGCGCATCCACATCGACTACGTGCGCACGCAGAACGCCGAGTCGGTGTTCACCAGCAACCGCGAGGTGATGCGCGCACGCCGTGTGCGCCGCAACGAGCCGCGCCTGACCGTCGCCACGCTCGACCTGGGCACTGGCAAGGCCACGCAGCGCGAACTGCCGTTGGAGGCCGAGTTCCCGCGCATCGACCCGCGCCGCGTCGGCCTGCGCCACCGCCAGGTGGTGCACGCCACGCAGACGCGCGCCGACGTGCCCGGCTTCGGCGCCGTCGCGCGTACCGACATCGAGAGCGGACGCAGCCAACGCTTCAGCTACGGCGCGCAGGCCATCGTGGAAGAGCACGTCTTCGTGCCCGACGGCGCCAAGCCGGGCTGGGTGCTGGGCACGGCGCTGGACTTCGGCCGGCAGCGCACGGTGCTGTCGTGCTTCGCCGCCGACCACCTGGCCGCCGGGCCGGTGGCGCAGGCGACGCTGCCTTACGCGCTGCCGCTGGGGTTGCACGGCGCCTTCGTGAAGGCCTGAACCCCCGACCGCTGCGGGCCACGCGCACGCGGGGCCTGCAGCGGTCACGCGTTCAGGCGGCCTTTGCGATCGGGATCGTCATGCCCCAGTGCACCTCCGCCTCGCCGTGCCTGGCCAGCAGCTGCATCAGGTGCTTGCGGATCAGCATGCCCGGGCGGTCGGACTCCATCGAGTACTCCACGCCGCGCCGGCGCGTGTCGACCAGCGCGTCGGGGTCGGTCGACTCGAGGATGTCCTTGTCCTCGCGCGTGATCTCCTCGTCGAAGTCGATCAGCATCTGCGCCGCGCAATCGGCCTCGGTGTCGTTGCGGAACAGCCATTGGCACAGCTGCATGCGCCCGTCGTCGATGGGCGTGAAGCAGTTGATGATGATGTGGCGGATGCCGCTCGGGTACTCGATGTCGAGGCGGCGCGAAAACGGCAGGAAGTAGGCGTTGCGCATGTGGCGCGTGGTGATCGCGTCGGTCACGCCGCTGATCGCGTGGAACTTCGCCGGGTTGGTCGCTTCGATCACCGTCTCGGCATGGAAGCCCGACTCGTTTTCCACCAGCTCGTACTTGCTCGGCTTCGGGCTCGCGGCCACGCCGAAGGTGGCACGGTGCACGAAGCTGAAGTGCGAGTTGTCGAAGGAATTTTCGAGCGCACGCATCGGGCTGGTCTGCCACTCCTCGTAGAACTGGAAGATGGTGCGGTAGCCCGGGTCGTCGAACTCGGGAATGGCCGGGATGTCGGCAATGGGCTCCTCCAGCGCCACCCAGGCGTAGCCGTAGCGCGCGGTGCAGTGGTAGGCCGTGGTCTTGTACTCGGGCGAAATCTTGCGGTCGGGCTCGTACTGCGGAATGCGCACCACCTGGCCGCTGCGGTCGTAGGTCCAGCCGTGGTAGCCGCACTGGATCGCGCCCTGCCCGCAGGCCTTGCCTTCGCCGTCCACGCACCAGCCCTTCGAAAGCTTCGCGGTGCGGTGGCAGCAGCGGTCGCGCAGCGCGGCCGGCTGGCCGTCGGCGTCGAGGAACAGAACGATGTCTTCGCCCAGCAGCCGGAAGGGCTTGGGGCCGTGGGCCAGTTCGGTGAGCGGCATGACGGCATGCCAGAACTTGCGGAAGACGGGTTGTCGGGTGACGAGCATGGGCGAACTCCTTCGTTGTTGCGTGTAGGGACGAACGTGAAAGAGCAATTTCCTGCTTCGTCGGCATGCCCGATGAAAGGCATGCGCGAGGCTGAACGCTTCTACTCTGCGCCGATCGACTTGCAATTAGCGCGCCCGGATTGTGGCGCGCCCTTGTCGCGCGTCCAAGCCCCTTGCCGCCATGCCCGAGCGCCGCACCCTGGCATGCCTCATGCAAGACAGCGAGCAAGAGTAGAAGCGTTCAGCAGCGCACGCACCAACCCCGTGCGCCCGCCCGAAAATTGCTCTTGAGGCGCCTCCCGCCCGCGGTGGGAGGCATCCGTCAAGACCACCGACTCCGAGGCCCCACCATGCAACGCCGATCCTTCCTTGCCGCCGCTGCCGCCACCCTCGCCGCCCCTGCCGTGTTCGCGCAGGGCGGCAAGCTCACACCGCTGAAGTTCACGCTCGACTTCCGCATCAACGGCCAGACCGCGCCCTTCTTCCTGGCGCAGGCCAAAGGCTACTACCGCGACGAGGGGCTGGACGTGACGATCGACACCGGCGCCGGCTCGGTCGCGTCGATCACCCGCATCGCCAGCGGCGTGTACCAGCTGGGCCTGGGCGACATCAGCTCGCTGGTCGAGTTCAACGCACAGAACCCGGGCACGCCGGTGGTGCAGGCCGTGTACCAGTACTACAACCGTGCACCGTTCGTGATCATCGGGCGCAAGGACCGCGGCGTGACGACCGACTTCAAGAGCCTCACCGGCAAGAAGGTGGCGGCCGCCGCCGTCGAGTCCACGCGCCGCGCCTGGCCGATGGTGGCGCGCAAACAGGGCATGCGCGGCGACGCCTTCCAGTGGCAGACCACCGACTTCAGCGCGCGCGACAACGTGATGGTGCGCGGCGACGTCGATGCCGCCACCTACTTCCACGACTCGGCCGTCTCGCTCTTCGCGCGCATGAAGGCCGACGAGCTCTCGGTGCTCAAGTACGCGGACGCGGGCGTCAACCTGTACGGCAACGCGATCCTGGCGAGCAGCAACCTCATCGCGCAGAACCCGAAGGTGGTGGCGGCTTTCTTGCGCGCGACCAACCGCGCCATCGTCGAGACCTTTGCCAACCCCGTGCCGAGCATCGCGGCCATGCGCCAGCGCGAACCGATCCTGGACGAGAAGGTCGAACTCGAACGCTGGGGCCTCACGGCGCAGTACGTGGGCGCGGCGGACACGCGCGGCCACGGGCTGGGCGACATCCGCAAGCTCACGCTCGAACAGCAGGTCGACGAGGTGGCCGACACCTTCGGCCTGAAGACGCGGCCCTCGGCCGACGCCCTCTTCAACGGCGCGATGCTGCCTGCGCGCAGCGAGCGCCTTCTTCCCGCACCCAAGGCATGAACCTTCCTGACAACGCCATCCCCACCCTCCCCGAAGAAACCACGCTCGACGAGCGCGACGGCCGCTACCTGCGCAAGGCCATCGTGTGGTCGCATGCCGCGCGCCGGCGCGGCAACCGGCCCTTCGGCTCGGTCATCGTCTCGGCCGCCGGCGAGGTGCTGGCCGAGGCCGCGAACAGCAACGCCGAAACCGGCGACTGCACCGCGCACGCCGAGGTGAACGCGCTGCGCGCGCTGGCCGGTCGCGGCCTCACGCGCGAAGAACTGGCGGGCGCCACGCTCTATGCCTCGGGCGAACCCTGCGTGATGTGCGCGGGCGCGATCTTCTGGTCGAACATCGGCCGCGTGGTCTTCGGCATCGACGCGCAGCGGCTGCGCGTGTTCCGCGGCGAGCGGCAGGACCAGCGCGACGCGGAGTTGTCGTGCCGCGACGTGTTCCGCGCCTCGCCGCATCCGATCAAGTGCATCGGGCCTGCGCTCATCGATGAAGCTGCGGCCGCGCACGACGGCGCCTGGAAGACCTGAGCCGGCGCACTAGACTCCCCGCATGCCCTGGCACGCCCGTCTCCACCTCGCCTACCAAAAAGAAGCCGACCGCAGCGTCGCCCGTTTCCGCCACGACGGCCCGCTGCGCATCCTGCAGAGCCTCTACCCCGAGGGCGATGCGGTGTGCCACAACGTGCTGGTGCATCCGCCCGGCGGCCTCGTGGGCGGCGACACGCTCGACATCGACATCGAGGCCGCCGACGGCAGCCACGGCCTGATCACCACGCCCGGCGCTTCGCGCTTCTACCGCTCCGAAGGCGAGACCGCACTGCAGCGCACGCGCATCCGGCTCGCACCGGGCGCGCGGCTCGAATGGCTGCCGCTCGAAGCCATCTGCTACAGCGGCTGCGAGGCCGAGAACCGGCTCACGCTCGAGGTCGCACCGGGTGCCGAGATGATCGGCTGGGACGTGTGCGCACTCGGCCTGCCCAACGCCAACCAGCCCTTCGAACGCGGCACCTACCTGCAGCACATCGAGGCGCCCGGCGTGTGGCTGGAACGCGGGCGCATCGATGCGAGTGATCACCGCCTGCTGCAAAGCCCGCTGGGCCTGGGCGGCCACCGCTGCCTCGCCTCGCTGTTCGTCGTGGCCGGCTCGCCGATGGCCAAGGCACGGCGCGAAGCCCTGCTGGCGCAGGCGCGCGGGCTGCTCGAAGCGCACGAACTGCACGAGAGCGCGGGCGCGACCAGCCCGCATGCGGAAGTGGTGGTGCTGCGTGTGCTCGCGCCGGTGGTCGAGCCTGCGATGCAGCTGCTGCGACAGGTCTGGCAGGCGTGGCGCAGCGAGCTGTGGCAACTGCCGGCGGCCACGCCGCGCATCTGGGCGACCTGAGGAGCAGGCGGCAATCGCCGCTACTTTCGTGTCTTCAGGCGGTAGGTGCCGTTGAACGGATACGGGGACGAACCGTTCTGCCCCACCGCCTGCACGTCGACCGTCAGCGTCTTGCCCGAGAAAACGAGCGCGCCCGTGAGGCGCGGCCTGCGCTCCTTCTCGTAGTGCTCCCGCAGTCGGAGGTCGACAGGGTGCGTGGAAGGCGCCTTCTTCTGCGCCGCCTTGTCGAATTCGCTCACCTCGTACACCGAGGCGTTGGCTGCGTCGATGCGCCCTTCGATCGACGGCACCCGGATGCGGGATTCGAGTTCGTAGCTGCGGTGGAAGATCAGCGACACAGGGTCATGCACCATCAGGCCCCGGGTGGCGTAGAGCGTGACCTCGTAGCCGTCGGCGGTCCGGGTGACGGTCGCGTCGGGCTTGTTGCCTGTTGCCGTGCACCCGGCAAGCGCGAGCGCGGACAGCATCCAGGACACGGTGCGCATGCGTCGGTTCGCAGAAGAAGGAGTGGGCATGCAACGGCGCGCTCGTGAAGGAGCGCCGAGTATGGCCGCACCGCACCCGCCATCAACCGCAGGCGATCTTTCCGGACGGCGCGCTGCGCAGCCTGTTGAGAAACGCCAGCTGCACCCTGGCCGTTTCACTGCCTTGCCCGGCGGCGCGCAGCATCCACGTGCGCGCTTCGCAGCGGTCGGCCTTCACGGCCGATCCGTACAGCGTGGGCCCCGTCAACAGCACCATGCCCAGCATCTCCTGCGCCTCGGGATGGCCTTCGGTGGCGGCCTGGCGCAGTTGCTCGAGCATCGTGCGGTAGTCGCGTGCGGCCTGCGCTTCGAGGGCGAGCTGGTAGCGCTGCTCGGTCTGCAGGTCGGTGTTCACGTCGAAAGGCTTCGCTGCAGCGATGGCGGCGACCAGGCACAGCGCGCCTGACAGAAAGATGCGCCAGCGCAGCGACCAACTGGCGATCTGGTTGAGTTCGGATGACATCGGTTATTTCTCCACGGGTTGCGTGGCACCGATGGTCCCGCGAAGGCGCGCGCAGGAGAAACTGGAATTCACGCAGGACGCCTCAGGCGCCGCCTGAGCCCTGCGCGAAATTCGTTCAGAACATCGCCAGCACCGCCGCGTTCACCGCATAGCCGCCGGCAGTCAAAAACACGAACAGCAGCGCCCCCAGCTTGAGCGGTTGCGCCCCCGCCTTGCGCAGGCTCGCGGCGCTGGTGCGCAGGCCCATCGCGGCCATGGCGGTGGCGAGCAGCAGCGTGTCGAGCTGCACCAGCGCGGCGACGAGTGCATGCGGCAGCACGTCGAGCGAATGCACGGCGCTCACGGCAATGAACAGCACGGCGAACCATGGCACGCGCACCTGGCGCCAGCACGCGCCCAGGCTCGCCGCGCCCGGCGTCGAGGCCGCCACGCGGAACGACAGGCCCATGAGGAACGGCGCCAGCATCATCACGCGCAGCATCTTCTCGACCACGGCCGCGTTGGCCGCGCCCGGGCTGACGGCCTCGCCGACCGCGACCACCTGCGCCACCTCGTGGATGGTGGAACCCGCGAAGAGACCGAAGGCATGTTCCGTGAGCCCGAGGTACGGATAGACCAGTGGGTACGCCACCATCGACAGCGTGCCGAACACCACCACCGTGGCGACGGCGATCGACACCTTGTGCTCTTCGCCGCGCACCACGGGCTGGGTCGCCATCACGGCGGCGGCGCCGCAGATGGCGCTGCCCGCGCCGATCAGCGCGGCGGTCTCGCGGTCGAGCCCCAGCCAGCGCGTGCCGATGCGCACCGCAAGGCCGAAGGTCAGCGCCACCATCGCCATCGCGATCAGCACGCCGGGCCAGCCGACGGCGCCGATGTCGCTCAGCGAGATGCGAAAGCCGTAGAGCACGATGCCCGCGCGCAGCAAGGCGCTGCGCGCAAAGTCCACGCCCGCGCCGGTGCGCTGCGACACCGCGGGGAACACCGTGTTGCCCGCCACCATGCCCAGCGCGATGGCCAGCGTGAGCGCGCTCAGGCCCAGGTGCACCATCGGCGGCCACTCGGCCAGCAGCGCGGCGGCGGCCGCCAGCAGTGCAGACAGCAACACGCCGGGGCCGCAGCGGCGAACGAAGGAGAAACCGGGCAAGGAGGCGGCAAGGGAGGACATGGACCCGAGCTTAGGAATCGACACCCCATGAGACAAAGACATAAACTTCACCGATGCATGAAGTTAAGTTATGACCCTGAACCTGCACCTGGTGCGCCTGTTCGTCGCCGTGGCCGAGGCGGGCAGCTTCTCGCGCGCGGCCGAGGGCCTGTGGATCAGCCAGCCGGCGGTGTCCAAGGGCATCCGCGAGCTGGAGCACCAGCTCGACCTGACGCTCATCGAGCGCGGCGCGGGCAAGGGCTTGCGGCTCACCGAGGCGGGCGCGTCGCTGCTCACGCATGCGCGCGGCATCTTCGCGATGGAGCGCGCGGCGCTGGACGACGTGCGTGCGCGCGTCGGCGTGCAGCGCGGCAGCCTCACGCTGGGCGCCAGCACCACGGTGGCGAGCTACTGGCTGCCGCCGCAGATCGCGGCCTTCTGCGCGGCTTATCCGGCGGTGGTGCCGCGCGTCACGGTCGGCAACACGCAGTGGGTGTGCGAGCAGCTGCTCGAATGCCGCATCGACCTCGCGCTGGTCGAGGGCCGCGTGGACGAAGAGCGCGTGGAGGTGCGCGAATGGACCACCGACCCGCTCGTCATCGTGGCGCCGCCCGATGCCGCCCTGCCCCGGCGCGGCGTGACGGCCGCACTGCTGGACCGGCAGAACTGGATCCTGCGCGAGCCCGGCTCGGGCACGCGCCAGGCCACCGAGGCGCTGTGCGCGGCGCACGGCATCGACGCGCCGCCGTGGATGGAAATGGCGAGCAACGAAGCCATTGCGCGCACCGTGGCCAGCGGGGTCGGCATCTCGATGCTGCCGCGCGTGGTGGTGGCCGACATGCTCGCGCTGGGCACGCTGCGCGAGCTGAAGCTGCCGGGCGCGGTGCTGTCGCGGCCGCTGTACCGGCTGGCGCTGAAGAACCGGCCGCTCTCGCCGGCGGCGCTGCGGATGGCGCAGATCCTCGACGCCTCGTGACAATAAAAAAGGGCGCACCGTGTGCGCCCTTTTTTCCTTCAACCGCTACCCGTCAGCAGCAGCGCCCCTTGCCCGCGCCGTAGCGCGCCTCGAGCCGTTCGCGGAAGAATTCCTCGTAGCTCATCGGCGCCCGGTCCGGGTGGGTGGCTGCCATGTGCGTCAGGTAGACGTCGTAGTCGGGCAGCCCGACCATGAGCCGCAGCGACTGCTTGATCGAGCGGGCGATGTAGCGCCCGGCTTCCGGCATGGCGAGGCCCATGGCTTTCTTGCGTCCGTTCAGTGGGCGGCGGACGAGGCCGCGCCCATCGCCTCGAACGGCGTCTCCTGCGTGGTCGGCCGGTTGGCCGCGCGGGCCGCCAGGCAGGCCTTGATGCTGTAGACCAGCACGCTCAGCACCACGAAGATGAACAGCGCGCACAGCGCCGCGTCGAGCCGGTCGTTGAAGACGATGCGCGACATGGCTTCGGGCGTCTTGGCCGGCGCGATCAGCACGCCGTTGGCCAGGCCGTCGGCGTACTTGGCCGCGTGCGACAGGAAGCCGATCTTCGGATCGCTCGAGAAGATCTTCTGCCAGCCCGCGGTCAGCGTGCAGGCCAGCAGCCACACGGCCGGCGCCGCCGCCACCCAGGCGTAGCGCTCGCGCTTCATGCGGAACAGCACGACCACGCCCAGCATCAGCGCCACCGCGGCCAGCATCTGGTTGGAGATGCCGAACAGCGGCCACAGCGTGTTGATGCCGCCCAGCGGATCGACCACGCCCTGGTACAGGAAGTAGCCCCAGGCCGCCACGCACAGCGCGGTGGCGATCAGGTTGGCCGGCAACGAGTCGGTGCGCTTGAGCGCAGGCACGAAGCTGCCCAGCAGGTCCTGCAGCATGAAGCGGCCGGCGCGCGTGCCGGCGTCCACCGCCGTGAGGATGAAGAGCGCCTCGAACAGGATCGCGAAGTGGTACCAGAAGGCCATCATGGCCTGCCCGCCGATCACCTGGTGAAGGATATGGGCCATGCCCACGGCCAGCGTCGGCGCGCCGCCGGTGCGCCCGAGGATGGTGGTCTCGCCCACGTCCTTGGCCGTCTGCAGCAGCATCTCGGGCGTGACCACGAAGCCCCAGCCGGAGATCGTTGCGGCGGCCTGTTGCACCGTGGTGCCGACCAGCGCGCCCGGGCTGTTCATCGCGAAGTAGATGCCCGGCTCGATGCACGAGGCCGCCACCAGCGCCATCACGGCGACGAACGACTCGGCCAGCATGCCGCCGTAGCCGATGAAGCGCGCGTGGCGTTCGTTGTCGAGCATCTTGGGCGTGGTGCCCGAAGAGATCAGCGCGTGGAAGCCCGAGACGGCGCCGCAGGCGATGGTGATGAACAGGAACGGGAACAGGCTGCCCGACCACACCGGGCCGTTGCCCTGCGCGAACTGCGTGATGGCGGGCATCTGCAGCGTGGGCATCACGACCACGATGCCGATGGCCAGCGCGATGATCGTGCCGATCTTCAGGAAGGTCGACAGGTAGTCGCGCGGCGCCAGCAGCAGCCACACCGGCAGGCTGGCGGCCACGAAGCCGTAGCCCACGAGCATCCAGGTGAGCGCCTTGCCGTCGAAGGTGAAGGCCGGGCCCCACACCGGGTGCTGGCTGACCCACTGGCCGCCGAAGATGGCCGCCATGAGCAGCACGAAGCCGATCACCGACACCTCGCCGATACGGCCCGGGCGGATGTAGCGCAGGTACACGCCCATGAACAGCGCCACCGGAATCGTCGCGGCCACCGTGAAGCTGCCCCACGGCGATTCGGCCAGCGCCTTCACCACGATCAGGGCCAGCACCGCCAGGATGATGATCATGATCATGAAGGTGCCGAACAGCGCGATCATGCCGGGCACCACGCCCATCTCCTGCTTGACCAGGTCGCCCAGCGAGCGGCCGTCGCGGCGCGTGGAGATGAACAGGATGATGAAGTCCTGCACCGCCCCCGCGAACACCACGCCCGCCAGCACCCACAGCAAGCCGGGCAGGTAGCCCATCTGCGCGGCGAGCACCGGGCCCACCAGCGGGCCGGCGCCCGCAATGGCCGCGAAGTGGTGGCCGAACAGCACGTTCTTGTCGGTCGGCACGTAGTCCAGGCCGTCGTTGTGGCGGTGCGCGGGCGTCTTGCGGTTGGCGTCCAGCCCCAGCACCTTGTCGGCGATGAACAGGCTGTAGTAGCGGTAGGCGATCAGGTAGGTGCAGAGCGCGGCGGTCACGACCCACAGGGCGTTGATGCTCTCTCCCCGGCTCAGGGCGACGGTGCCCAGCGCAAAAGCGCCGAGCACGGCCACGGCCAGCCACACCAGATGGCGGCGAATGTTGGGCATGCGGATGTCTCCTCGATATGAACCGGGCGAGTGTTCCCCGCCCGCCGCCGGGCCGCATCCGTCGAACTGCGCGGGCTGGGCGGGTGGAATTGCCTAATGGATAACCCCTATCCACACCCGGATCGCCTCCGCCGGACCGCCGCGGGAAGCGCCGCAAATCCGTTGCGCTCACATTAGATGTGATAAATTCACATTCACTAACAATGTGAAACATCTCTGACGAGTCCACGATGACCCAGCATTCGCAGGCGCGCACAAGCGGCGGCTTCACATTGATCGAGGTCATGATCACGGTGGTCATCGTGGCCATCCTGGCGTCGATTGCCCTGCCCAGCTACCGGCAGTACATCGTGCGATCAAAGCGCTCGGCGGCCCAGGCGCAGATGATGGACATCGCCAACCGGCAGCAGCAGTTCCTCATTGCCAACCGCAGCTACGCGAACACGACGGCGCTGACCGCCAGCGGCTACAGCCTGCCCGCCGAAGTCAGCAGCAACTACAGCTACGAGGTCACGCTGCAGGAAGCCGGCCTCCCGCCCGCCTTCACGATCACCTTCACGCCGATCGGCAGCCAGGTGGGCGACGGCAACCTCGGGCTCACCAGCGAAGGCGTGAAGACGCCGCCCAACAAATGGTGAGCCCCGCCCTGCGGCGCCAGCGCGGCGCCACGCTGATCGAGGTGCTGGTCACCCTGCTCGTGCTGGCCTTCGGCCTGTTCGGCCTCGTGGGGCTGCA
Source organism: Variovorax sp. FW305-3-2-15-B-LB1 (assembly GCF_058787635.1). Classification (NCBI taxonomy): domain Bacteria; kingdom Pseudomonadati; phylum Pseudomonadota; class Betaproteobacteria; order Burkholderiales; family Comamonadaceae; genus Variovorax; species Variovorax sp. FW305-3-2-15-B-LB1. Next base: position 90,492 of record NZ_JBYSZY010000012.1, read on the forward strand.
GGCCCGGCTGCAGGCGTCCGAGATGGAGTCGTACCAGCGCTCGCAGGCGCTGATCCTGCTCAACGACATGGCCAACCGCATCGCCATCAACCGCCGCGTGGCGGCCAGCTACGCCACCAGCGCACCGCTGGGTGGCACCGATGCCTGCCCCACCGGCACCGGCACGCGCCAGCAGATCGACGCCAAGGAGTGGTGCAACGCGCTGCAGGGCGCCGCCGAGTTCTCGGGCAACGACAAGTTGGGCACCGTCATCGGCGGGCGCGGCTGCGTGGAAGACATGGGCAACAACGAGTACCTCGTGACGGTCGCCTGGCAGGGCCTGGGGCCGATCTCGGCGCCGCCGGCCGGCGTGGCCTGCGGCAAGGACCTCTACGACGGCGGCACCGGCTCCAAGTGCATCAACGACCTGTGCCGCCGCACCGTGACCACGCTCGTGCGCATCGGATCGCTCTCATGAACCCGCGCCCCACCGCACGCCGCGCCCAGCGCGGGCTGACGCTGATCGAGTTGATGGTGGCCATCACCATCATGCTCATCGTGATGGCCGCGCTGCTCACGCTGTTCCTCAACGTGAGCGGCTCCCAGCGCGAGATGGAACGCGTCAACCGCCAGATCGAAACCGGGCGCCTGAGCATCTTCGTGCTCGAGAACGAGATCTCGCACGCGGGCTTCTGGGAAAACTACATGCCCGAGTTCGACGACCTCACGGTCAGCGCCGCACCCACGCACGTGCCCACCGGCAATGTGCCCGACCCGTGCCTGGCCTACTCGGCGGCGAACTGGACCGAGGACTACAAGCGCCAGCTGCTCGACCTGCCCGTGCAGGTCTACAGCAGCGTGCCGGCCACCTGCACCGACCTGCTGACGCACCACAAGACCGGCACCGACATCCTCGTGGTGCGCCATGCCGAAACCTGCCTGCCCGGCACGACGCATTGCGACGCCGACGTGGCCGGCGCGATGTACTTCCAGTCGTCGCTGTGCGGCACGCAAAAGCCCTCGTCGTTCGACCTCTCGACCGGCGCCTTCGACCAGATGTTCCTCAAGGACTGCACCAGCGCCTCGCCCAAGCGCAAGCTGGTGGCCGACATCTACTACGTGCGCGACTACGCCGAGGCCGAAAACGACGGAATTCCCACGCTGGCACGCTCGCGCTTCGACCTGGTGGGCGGCACGCTCGCGCAGCAGCCGCCCACGGCGCTGATCGAAGGCGTCGAGGGCTTTCGCGTCGAGCTCGGCCTGGACACGCTGAGCAAGACCGGCGCCGCCGTCAACTACGCCCAGGCCATCGCCTGGGCCGACCCGGCGAACAAGTCCACCCCGTCCAACCGCGGCGACGGCAGCCCCGACGGCGCCTTCGTGCACTGCGGCGCGACCTGCACCGCCGACCAGCTGGTCAACGCGGTGGCCGTGAAGCTGTATGTGCTCGCGCGCGCCACCACCATCTCGCCGGGCCACACCGACACGCGCAGGTACCAGATGGGCGCTGCGACGCTCGCGCCGTTCAACGACCACTACAAGCGGCACGCGTTCGCGACCACCGTGCGCCTGACCAACGTCACCGGCCGGAGGGAAACGCCATGAAGCCACGCGTGCGCGCCGGCCGCTCCACCCAGACCCAGCGCGGCGCCGCGCTGATCATCGGGATGATCATGTTGCTGCTGATCACGCTCGTGGTCACCGCCGCCTTCAACCTCAGCGGCGCCAACCTCAAGGCCGTGGGCAACCTGCAGACCCGCAACGAAGCCGTGGCCGCCGCCAACCGCGCGATCGAGGAGGTCGCGGCCAGCCTGCTGGTGCCCGGCAGCGACGGCACCCCGTCGCTCGCGCCGCCGCAGGGCACCGTGAGCATGGTCGACATCAACAACGACGGCTTGAACGACTACACGGTCACCGTCGCCCCGCCCGTGTGCGTGCGCGCCACCAAGGCCGTCGACAGCAGCGGCGGCGGCAGCACGGGCCCGGGCGGCATCACGGGCGGCGCCTCCAGCAGCGGCTCGGGGCTCGCGGCCCTGCCCGACCAGTACAACGCCGTGTGGGACATCAGCACCACCGTGACCGACGCCACCCCCGGCGCCACCGGCACCACCACCTCCGTGCGCCAGGGCGTGCGGGCGCTGCTCAACAAGGCGCAGTTCGAAGCGCTGTGCGCGCCGCCGCCGGTCGCGCCAGCCGAACCCGCGCCAGCCGCCTCTTGAACCACGACGATGAACGGGTCCCCGCCATGACAAGGAAACTACTCACCACGCTGTGGGCCGCCGTGCTGCTCGCGTTGCCGATGCAGGCGGCGCAGGCGGAGGACATCGATCTCTTCGTGGAATACAACCAGGCGGCCGGGCAGATGCCCAACGTGCTGTTCGTGCTGGACAACACGGCCAACTGGAACCAGCCTTTCGAAGCCGAACTCGACGCGCTCAAGACGGCCTTCAGGAGCCTTGACCCCAACCAGTTCAAGATCGGCCTGATGATGTTCACGGAGACCGGTGGCGGCAACTCCAACTCGGACGGCGGCTACGTGCGCGCCGCCGTGCGCACGCTGGACGGCGACACCAAGATCACGTACACCAGCATGCTCGCCAGCCTGGACAAGACCGCCGACAAGTCCAACGGCGGCAAGGCCGGCAAGACGATGGCGGAGGTCTACCGCTACCTGTCCGGTGGCGCGCCGATCGCCGGGAACAACAAGCTCAAGACCGACTATCTGGGCAATACACGCGGGACCGCCGCGTCCAACCAGATCTATGCGCTGGCGGGCAACGCGCTCAGTTCGTTCAACGGCGCCCGCTACATCCCGCCGAGCACCGAGAACTGCACCGGCACCTTCATCATCTACATCAGCAACGGCGCGGCGCAGGACAACACCAACGACATCCAGATCTCGACCGAGGCCCTGCGCGCGGCCGGTGGCGACACGACCCCCATCGTGCTGGGCGTCAGCGGCTCGCAAGACAACCCCGCCGACGAATGGGCACGCTTCCTGAGGGACAGCATGCGCGTGAAGGTCTACACCATCGAGGCCGTCCGCGCGACCGGCGGCCAAGGCCCAGGCTGGACGGCGTTGCTCCGGAGCATGGCCGACAGGTCCGACGGTGAGTACTTCGACCTGTCCGGCAGCACCAATCTCAATACTGCGCTCATCGATGCGCTCGCCAAGATCTTCAGCAAGATCCAGGCGGTCAACAGCGTCTTTTCCTCGGTGAGCCTGCCCGTGAGCGTGAACACGCAGGGCACCTACCTGAACCAGGTGTTCGTCGGCATGTTCCGCCCCGACCGCAGCGCACGCCCACGCTGGTACGGCAACCTCAAGCAATACAAACTGGGACTGGACAGCGGCGGCCAACTTCTCCTGCAGGATGCCGTCGACGGCAACGCGATCAACAACAACACCGGTTTCGTGGACCCCTGCGCCCAGACCTTCTGGACACCCGCGAAGGGGAGCGGGGGCAGTTACTGGGATTTCCTCCTGCCCGCGGACCGTCCCTCGGGCGGCTGCCTGGGTCAGAACAAGCTGTCCGACAGCCCCGACGGCGATGTGGTGGAAAAAGGTGCGCAGGGCTACATGCTGCGCAGCCTGACCGTGGCCAGCCGCAACATGAAAACCTGCGCCGCAACCGGCTGCAGCACACTCACGAACTTCTCCACCGGCAACAGCGCCATCACCAAGGGCGACCTTGGCGTCGCCGTGGATGCCGACCGCGACAAGCTGATCGACTGGGTGCGCGGCCTCGACAACAAGGGCGATGACAGGGCCCGGGCCGATGGCACGCTGGTCACCACCGGCGGCATGCGTCCCTCCGTGCATGGCGACGTGGTTCATTCACGGCCGGTCGCCATCGACTACGGAACCGCCACGGCGCCCCAGGTGGTGGTGTTCTACGGCGGCAACGACGGCGCGCTGCGAGCCATCAACGGCAACCGCAGCAGAGCCATCGGCACGGCTGCCGCGGGCGCCGAGCTGTGGTCTTTTGTTCCGCCCGAGTTCTATGGCAGCTTGAAGCGGCTGTACGACAACAACGTCCGCATCGATTTCCCCGGCATGCCCGTGCCCACCGGCACCACTGTGGCCCCCAAGGCCTACGGCATGGACGGCGCGGTGTCCGCCTACCGCCAGGGCAACACGGCCTGGCTGTTTGCCAGCATGCGCCGCGGTGGCCGGCAGATGTACGCCTTCGACGTGTCCGACCCAGCGGCGCCTTCTCTCAAATGGCGCCGCGGCTGCCCCAACCAGTCCAATGACACCGACTGCGACAGCGACTTCGAAGGCATCGGCCAGACCTGGTCGGCACCGAAGGTGCTGAAGGCCAGCGGCTACGCGTCGGGCAACTCGCCGCTGCTGATCTTCGGCGGCGGCTACGACAAGTGTGAGGACGCCGACACCAACAGCGCCACCCAGGCCTGCGGCAGCGGCGTGAAGGGCAACCGGATCTATGTGCTCGACGCCGATACCGGCGCGCAACGCAAGGTGTTCACCACGGAACGCCCGGTGGTCGGCGAAGTGACGGTGGTCACCGACGCGCTCGGCGTCGCCAAGATCGCCTACGCCGCCGACCTGGGCGGCAACGTCTACCGCATCAAGATCGGCACCGCAGCACCGTCCGCCTGGGAATTAAAGAAGATCGCCTCGCTCGGCTGCGACACCGTGACCACCTGCACGCCCAACCGCAAGTTCATGTTCGGCCCCGACGTGCTGGAGGACACCGGCTCCTACGTCGTGCTGCTGGGTTCGGGCGACCGCGAGAAGCCGCTGCGCCGCTACACCTCGGCCCTCAGCGTGGCCAATCGCTTCTATATGCTGGTGGACAAGCCCACCGACGACAACTGGCTGAGCAGCGAGGCCGTCCTCACCCGCTGCGGCACCGGCACCAGCAACGAGCTGCTGTGCCATGCCTCGCTGCAGGCCATCACCACGACCGACGACCCGACGTCCGCGGACCTTGCGACCAAGAAGGGCTGGTACCTCGCCCTCGCTGCCGGAGAGCAGGTCGTGACCGGCTCGGTGACCGCCTACGGCGTCACCACCTTCAACACCCACACGCCCACCGTTCCCAACACGCTGACGTGCAAGGCCGACCTCGGCACCGCACGGGTCTACAACGTCTCGTACGTCAACGCCGCGGCCCAGAGCCCCCTCGGACGCTTCCAGAACGTGGTGGGCGGCGGCCTCGCGCCCACGCCAGTCGTGGGCCGGGTCGAACTCGACAACGGCAGCATCCGCGACGTGGTGATCGGCGCCAGTCCCAATTCCTTCCTCAGCCCCAAGGGCACCGCGCCCAAGGCCGCCTTCAAGCAGCCCAAGGGCCGGGTCTACTGGTTCATCCAGAAGTAAAGCCGTGCACCCGCGCATGCGCAACCACCACCCCAGGCAGCAGGCCCGCAACCGGCCGCGCGGCTTCACGCTCATCGAGCTGATGGTCACGCTGGCCGTGCTGGTGGTGCTGATCGCCATTGCCGTGCCCTCGTTCGACGGCATCCGGCTGTCCACCCGCCTGAGCAGCTACAGCACCGCGCTGGTCGCGGGCAGCCAGCTGGCGCGCAGCGAGGCCATCAAGCGCAACGCCCCCGTCACCCTGTGCGCCTCGGCCAACGGCACCAGCTGCAGCACCAACGGGCAGTGGGAAGCCGGCTGGATCGTGCGCAGCGACACGCAGGTGCTGCGCGTCGAGCCCGCGGCCGCCAGCGGCTACCGGCTGCGCGAGGCCGATGGCGCCAGCGCCATCGTGTTCCAGGCCACCGGCCTGGGCGCCGGCCGGAGCAGCATCACCATCTGCCGCGCCACCCCGAGCGCCGACCAGTCGCGCGCCGTGAGCATCAGCGCCACGGGGCGCACCACCGTCACCCGGTCCAGCGGCGGCACCTGCGCCGCGACCTGACCCGGGCCGGCCGAGGGGGTCCGCCGGACGAACGACAATAGGGCCCTGTGGCAAGCCCGGGCGCCGGTCCCGCCTCTCTTGCCTTGACGACCTTCACCAGGAACAACGCTCCCGCATTCATGGAACACCGGCTGGACTGGGCCCTTGCCGCCTGCGCTCGCATCCTCAGGCCCGTGGTCCGGCTGGCGCTGGGCATGGGCGTCAAGCACCCGCACCTCGAAGCCCTGCTGCGCGACCTGCTCATCGAGGAAGCCCAGCGCACCTGGCGCGCCCAGGGCGTGACCAAGCCCAACCTCAGCCAGATTTCGGTCACCACCGGGCTGAACCGCAAGGTCGTCACCGCCAAGGTCCGCGCCACCGTTGACCCGCTGCCCCACACCGAGCTGTCAGCGGCTGCCAAGACTTTTACGTTGTGGTTACAGATGACCACCGACGACGACACCCTGCGCCGCCTGCCCGTCGTCACCGAGGGTGACGGGCCCTCGTTCGAACGCGTGGCCCGCCTGGCCAGCCGGGGCAACGTGCACCACCGCACCATCCTCGACGAACTGGTGCGCCTGCAGATGGTGGCCGAGAGCGACGGCAGCGCCGAACTCACGGCCGACGGCTTCGTGCCGGTGGAAGACCTGCAGTCGATGCTCGCCTTCCTGGGCGACAACGGCCGCGACCACCTGCTGGCCGCCGTCTCCAACACCCTGGGCGAACAGCCCCGCATGCTCGAGCGCGCCGTGTACGCGCGCGGGCTCACGCTGGCCGACTGCACGGCCATCGAACGCCTCGTGCGCGAACGCTGGGCCGGCCTGCACCACGAGCTGGCCCGCGAGATGACCGAAGCCGTCGACCGCGTGCCCCCCGAGGCCAAGGCCTCCGCGAAGGCGCGCATCCGCGTCGGCATCTACACGTATTACGAAGACGAAGAAGGCGCGCCCGCCCCCGGCGCGCCCCAGCACAACGAGTCCCCCCGATGAACACGCCTCCCCTCTCCTTGCGACTCGTGCGCGGCCTGCTGATGGCCGGCGCCATGGCCCTGCTTCTGTCCTGCGGGGGAGGCGGCGGTGGAGGCGGCGGCACGCCGGGCTTCGGCACCGCCGGCACCACGGCCACCGGCAACGGCGGTGGGGGCGGCGACGGCGGCTCGGGTGACGCCGGCTCCGGCAGCGGCACAGGCAATGGCAGCACCGGAAGCACCGGCGCCGGCGGCGACAGCACCGCCGGCAACACCAACGGCGACGGCTCGGGCGTGGGCTCCGGCGGCACCGGCGTGACCGCCGACGCGGCCGGCATCGGCGCGGCCGACGGCCTGGGCAGCGTGATCCTCAACGGCCTGCGCTACAACACCGACAGCGCCACCTTCAGCCTCGAGGACACCACCGAGCTGCAGATCGGCATGAGCGCGCGCATCGCCGGCAAGGTCGACGCCGACTTCAACAACGGCATCGCCGCCACGGTCGTTTCGGCCGCCGAGCTGCGCGGCACCGTGTCGGCCATCGACCTGAAGGACGGCAGCTTCACCGTGATGGGCGCCCGCGTGACCACCGACAACGCCACCGTCTGGGCCGACGCCGACGGCACCACCGACCTCGTCGACGGTGCCGTGGTGCAGGTGTGGGGCCTGCCCGCCGCACCGGGCACGCTGCGCGCCACGCGCGTCCAGGTGGCACCCGCCACCACCGCCCCGCTAGTGACCGGCACCGTGCAGAACCTCGACCGCGGCGCCCAGCAGTTCACGCTCGGCCTGCTGACCGTCGACTTCGGCGGCGCCGCCTTCGGCCCCGGCATCGACGCCGCGAGCCTGGCCAACGGCACCCTCGTCCGCGTGCGCGGCACGGCGGCGCCGACCGCCGGCCGCTTCACCGCCACCCAGGTGCAGGGCTGGTACGCCATTCCCTCGGCCGACGGCATCGCGCTGCAACTGGCGGGCGTGGTCACCGACTTCGCCGCGCTGGGCGACTTCCGCGTGCTGGGCAACAAGATCGACGCGCGCGATGCGCAGATCACCGGCGGGCCGGTCGGCTCCATCGGCAACGGCGTGAAGGTCGAGGTCGACGGTTTCCTCTCGGGCCAGGTGCTCGTGGTCAAGAAACTGCGCATCCGCCACGTGCCCGGCACCGGCGGGCCCGTGTCGTTCACCGTCATCGGCCCCATCGCCAACTACGTGTCGGCCGCCGACTTCATCGTGCGCGGCCAGCGCGTGAATGCCAGCGGCTCCGGTACCATCTTCGAAAACGGCACGGCTGCCGACCTGGGCAACAGCAAGCGCGTGACCGTCGTCGGCGACCGCGTGGTCGACGGCGTGCTCATTGCACAACGCGTGAGCTTCACGCTGCCCTGAGGTCCGGGCCCCGGCGGTCCGGCCGCGCAGTGCGTACACCCAGGGGTGCACGCACCGCGCACCCCACAGGCCACGCCACCCATGGCGCGACCGGATCGATCGGAGCCATGGACACACACACCACCGCTGCCCCCGTTCCCACGTCGCCCCGCTGCTGCATCGCCGGCGGCGGCCCGGCCGGCATGGTGCTCGGCCTGCTGCTTGCGCGCGCGGGCGTGCCCGTCGTCGTGCTCGAGAAACACCTCGACTTCCTGCGCGACTTTCGCGGCGACACCGTGCACCCGTCCACGCTCGAAGTGCTGCACGAACTCGGCCTGCTCGACGCCTTCCTGCAGCGCCCGCACAACCGCATCGAAGAGCTGCGCGGCACCTACGAGGGCCGCAGCGTGACCATTGCCGACTTCAGGCGGCTGCCCACGCACGCCCGCTTTCTGGTGCTCATGCCGCAATGGGAGTTTCTGGACTTCATGTGCGACGAGGCGCGGCGCTACCCCGGCTTCGAGCTGTGGACCGACGCCGAGGCCACCGGCCTGCTGCAGGACAACGGCCGCGTCAACGGCGTGAAAGTGCGCGTCGGCGCCCGCAGCCCCGACAGCGGCGGCCCGAAGGACATCGAGCTGCACGCCTCCCTCATCGTGGCCGCCGACGGCCGCCACTCCACCCTGCGCGACGCGGCGGCGCTGCCGCACATCAGCTACGGCGCGCCCATCGACGTGCTGTGGATGCGCATTCCCAAGCTCCCCGGAGACCCCGAAGCCACCGGCGGCCACATCGCCGCGGGCCACCTCCTGGTGACGCTCAACCGCGGCGACTACTGGCAATGCGCCTTCGTCATCCGCAAGGGCGGCAGCGCCGAACTGCAGTCGCGCGGCATTGCCGCCTTCCACGCCGAGATCGCGCGCATCGCGCCCTTCTTCGCCACACGCCTGCCCGAGGCCCTGCCCGACTGGGAGGCCGTGAAGCTGCTCGAAGTGACCGTCGACCGGCTCGAATCGTGGTCGTGCCCCGGCCTGCTGTGCATCGGCGACGCCGCGCACGCCATGTCGCCCGTGGGCGGCGTCGGCATCAACCTCGCCGTGCAGGACGCCGTGGCCGCGGCCAACCTGCTCGCTGCGTCGCTGGCCGGCAGCGCCACCGACAAGGAAATCGACAACCTGCTGCCCCAGCTGCAGCGCCGCCGCGAATGGCCCGTGCGCGTCACCCAAGCCGCGCAGCGGCTCGTGCAGGACCGCGTGCTGATGCCCGTGCTCAGCCGCAAGGCGGCTGCATCGACCGCGCCCCGCCCCATGCCCTGGGCCCTGCGCCTGCTGGGGCGCTGGCCGTGGCTGCGCACCCTGCCCGCGCGCGCCGTGGGCATCGGTGTGCGGCCGGAACACGTGCGGTCGCCGCGCGCGTAACGCGCGAGCCGGGTTCGCCGGATCAGCCGGGCCGGCGCGCCTGCGTCGGCTGGCGCGACCAGTACACGCCATCGAGCCGGTCGAGCCGCACCTCGCCGCCCGTGGACGGCGCGTGCACGAAACGCCCGTCGCCCACATAGATGCCCGCATGCGTGGGCGACGCCGAGCCGAACAACACCAGATCGCCCGAGCGAAGCTCCGACATCGGCACCGGCCGGCCGAAGCCCGCCATGCGCGACACCGTGCGCGGCGGCACCTGCCCCACGCTGTGGCGGTACACGTAGCCGATGAGCCCGCTGCAATCGAACCCGCCCTCGGGCGAGTTGCCGCCATAGCGGTACGGCGTGCCGACCAGCCCCAGCGCATGGATCGTGATGCTGTTCGACTGCTCCGACGTCAACGGCGGGATGTTGCTGCTGGGCACCGAACCACCGGGCGCACGCGCGGGCGGCGGGCTCGCGCAGCCGATGGCCAGGAGGCAGGCGGTGACGGCGGGGATCAGTCGGAACAGGAGTCGCTGCTGCAGCAGCGACAGCGATGCGGGGGAATGAGGAGGCGTCGGCAATGGTGTGTCGAGCATGGGCGCAGGCCGGTCTTGTGGACGTGGCCCGACTCTAGCGCGAGTGGGCCGGATCGCAATGCAGAGCCCCTTGGCGGGCGACAACGCCCTCGCCCGTCCTCCTCATCATCAGCTGAAGCCGAAGACCAGCAGCAGGTTGTTCGCCGGCATCGCGTGCCGCTCGCGCAATGCAAGGCCGACGCGACGCGCCTCTGCCACCACGTCGTCGAGACGACGAATGCCCCACGCGGGATTGCGCGCGCGCAGGTCTTCGTCGAACGCCAGATTGCTAGGTGCCGTGGGGCCGTGCTGCGCTTCGTCTTCGAAGTAAGGCCCGTAGGTGATCAGCACGCCGCTGCCAGCACGCAGATGCCGCGCGGCACCGACCATCAGCGCGGCGCAGGTAGGCCAGGGCGCGATGTGCAGCATGTTGGCGCAGTAGATGGCGTCGAACTTTTCTTCTTCTTTGCCTTCTTGAGCGAACGCGGGGCCTTGCGACGGCCACTGCGGCGCCATCACGTCGAGCAGCAGCGGTGGACGCAGATTGGGCAACGCGGCGTGCTCGACGCGACTGGCGATCGCGGGGATCGAGCGGGCGTCTGCGTCGGTGGGCTGCCAGGTCCATGAAGGCATGGCATCGGCGAACCAGGCGGCGTGTTGGCCGGTGCCGGAGGCGATTTCCAAGGCGGTGCCGCGCTCATCGAGGATGCGGGTCAGGGCATCGAGGATGGGTTGTTTGTTGCGGTCGGCGGCGGGGCTGAAAGGGAGGTCGGGCATCACAAGAAGCTTCGGGCAGGTACAACTTACAGGGTATCAAAGCAAGATCGCTCAGATCCGTTTCGTAGTTCCGCAATGTCGGCAATGCAGCGGTTGCCGACGTCCCTCGGTCTCGCGCGAATGGGTACTATCGGCCAAGAACTGCCGCTCGCTCAGTGGCGCCAATAGCGGACGTCAGACGGGCTTCAGAATCGGTGCGGCAGACCTTCCCCGGAGCACGGCTGGCTCGCGCCGGCGCCATGCCGCGCGCGAAATCCTCATGCGCCGGGGTACTCGCGCGTGAAGCGCAGTCCACGGGTGCGTCCCTCCTCCAGACGCAAGCCGACGACCCGGTCGGCGTCGCGATCGATGCGGATCACCCCGGCGGTGGGCGTGGACGATGGCAGGCCGTCGCTCGCGATCGTGAACAGATCTGTCGAGAGCGGCTGCAACCGCAAGGTGCGTCTGCCGTACGGGGCCTGGATGTGCAGCCGCAGCGTGTCGCCGGTGTGCGCGAGGCATGCCGTGGCGTCCATGTCGGGCACGCGATAGCGCCCCACCAGCTGCGGCGCGAGATCGGCCGCGCTCGGTGCGGGCGCATTCATGTGCGTGAACTGATGCACCGCACCGCCCACGGCGAGCGTGATGAAGGCGGGTGCGACGTCACCGTCGAGCCCCGCCGTCTGGATGCCGATCGGCGCCATCAGGCTGTCTTCGCTGGCCAGCGACAGCCGGCCGGGTTCCGATCGCAATGGCATGGGCGGCGATCCCAGCCATGACAGCCCGAGCTGACCTTCCGCATCGCCGAAGCGGACCAGCACACCCGTGGCGGGCGAATAGTAGGGCTGGTCCATCAGCGCCGGGCGCTCGGCCGAAGGCACATGCGCAGGCGGTTGGCCGAGGTGCGCCGCCAACAAGGCATCGACAATCTTCCACCCCAGCGTGCGCGGTGACGCCTTGGCGCCGTTGGTCATGATCGAGATGTCCAGCGCATGCGCCGGCACCGTGAGCATCTGGCTCGTGCCGCCGATCACCGTCCCGCCATGGCGGATGACCTCGACGCCCCGGTACGAATGCTGCATCAACCCGAGCCCGTAGGGTGTGACCGCGCCATCGGCGAGCACCGTCGGTGTCGTCATCTGCGCCCAGCTCGCAGCACTTCCCACGCGCTTGTCGCTGCCGCGCAGATGCGCGATCCAGCGCAGCATGTCGTCGACCGTCGAGACGATCGCGCCCTCGCCGCCGATGTCTTCTACCGGGAAGATGCCACGCCGCCATTCGGCGTCGTCGCTTGCGGTGGCGCCCGTGGGCAAGGCTTGGTACAGCGTGGCCATGCCGGGCTTGATGTCGAAATCGCTCGGCACCGACTCGGTGTCGTGCATGCCTAGAGGTTCGAAGATGCGCTCGGCGAGGAATCTTTCGAAGCGCTGCTCGCTGACGCGTTCGATCACGTGCGTCAGCAGGTGATAGCCACCATTGCAATAGAGCATGCCGGTGCCCGGATCGAAGTTGAGTTCGCCTTGCCGCGCCAACAACGCAAAGCCCGCGCCCTTAGGCTGGACAGCGTCGCCGCTACTGCTGCACGACAGCGCGATGTGGCAACGCCAGCCGCTCGTGTGGTTCATCAGCTGGCGCAGCGTGGGCCCGACCTTGGACAGCCGCGGCAGTTCCGGCAAATGCGCATGGATCGAATCGTCGATGGAAAGCCTGCCTTCCTCTGCCAGCAGCAACGCGGCCAGGCAGGCGAAGTGCTTGGACGTCGAGCCGATGCGCATGCGAGTGCGCGGCGTGTTGGCGATGCCGTGCTCGATGCTCGCCAGCCCGAGCCCACGACGATAGAGGGTCTTGCCGTTGCGCGCGATGCCGACGACGAGGCCGGGCCCGTCGCCGCGATTGAAGGGTTGCAGCAAGGCGTCGACGGCTGCCAGGCCGGTTGGAATGTCGGCCGAAGTGGGTGGGATGGCAGAGGGCATGTCGCGGTCGGATGGGAGGTGGGGGCGCAGTGTGGAGAAGTCGAAGAGGCATGCAAAAAAGGGAAGCCCTGGCCGCGTTCTCGACCCTGCGCCGGTGCCGCTCAGCCGCGCTGCTTCGCACCCGATGCGTCGTACCGGCTCTCGCTGGCACGTCCACATGGACGCTCCAACCCCATTCGATCCGTCTTCCTTGCTGAGACGAGTGAGCCGACGGTTTCCGGTATGCAAAAGCGCGAATCGCTCCTGCTGAATCACGGCCTGACCTCGCACCCTTGGGCGCCGCAGCACGTAGTCTGAATGACAGGTAAGTACGGCACCCACTCAATGCGCCGGACCAAGGCGTCCTTGGTCTACCGCCGAACGAAGAAGCTTCGCGCGGTGCAGCTCCTGCTCGACCACACCAAGCTCGAGAGCACAGTGCGCTACCTCGGAATCGAAGTCGAGGACGCACTTGAAATGGCTGAGCAGACGAAGCCTGACTGGTTCCTGGCGCCCTGTTTGAGGGGCGCCAGCCAAGTGCAGAATGCGGCCACAAGCATCGGTGATCGGGCGGGTTGATTTGACCTGCGGAGTTCTCTTCCTAGACTCGTAAATCCACTACGAAGGAGAGCTTGAATGACCTACTTCACCGGAATCGATGTGTCCCTGAGATCCGTCTCAATCTGCATCGTGGACGACCGCGGCGAGGTCTGTCGAGAGGGCAAGGTCGACGTGATCGTCGACTGGCTGCACGCCTTCAGTCCGGAGCTCAGGTCCGTCGGCTTCGAGGCCGGCGCGCTGAGCCAGTACCTCACCTATGGCCTGCAGGCCGCAGGCTTCGAGGTCATCTGCCTGGAGGCCCGGCGCGTGAAGAACACCCTGGACGCCATGCGCAACAAGACCGACCGCAACGACGCGCGCGGCATCGCCCAGATCCTGCGCACCGGTTGGTACAGCCGCGTGCACATCAAGAGCCTTCACAGCCATCGTGTGCGCGCACTGCTGGCCAGCCGCAAGGCGATTCTCACGAAGTGCGTCGATCTCGAGAACGAGTTGAGGGGGCTGTTGCGCGTGTTCGGTATCCGCCTGGCCCCGCGTGTGGGCCACGGATCGTTCGACGCTCAGGTGCGCCAGACCTTCGCCGATGACGAGATGCTGTCCTGCGCGCTCGTGCCGCTGCTTGACGCGAGGACCGTGCTCTACAAGACCTACCTGAAGCTGGACAACGCGGTCAAGGCGCTGACCAAGGCAGATCCTTTGTGCGTGCGCCTGATGTCGATCCCAGGCGTCGGTCCGGTGACCGCGCTGACCTTCAAGTCCGCCGTGGACGACCCGGCCCGGTTCAAGTCGTCACGTACCGTGGCGGCTCACTTCGGTCTGACACCCAAACGGTACCAGTCGGGGGAGATGGACAACCCCGGCCATATCTCTCGAGCTGGCGATGCCGATGTGCGCTCGGCCTTGTATGTTGCGGCGCACTCGCTACTCACGCGCAACGCGCAGTGGTCATCGCTGAAGGCTTGGGGAATGCGGCTTGCCAAGACAAGAGGCCATCGACGTGCGGTGATCGCTGTGGCGCGCAAGCTGGCCGTCATCCTGCACCGCATGTGGGTGGATGGCTCCGAGTTCCGATGGGGTTCACAGGAGCCTGTTGCCGTGAAGGCCTGAGCGTGTTGGCTGGCTGATTGATTGAAGCGAAAGGAATCGAGGATTGAGCGTTCAGGTGTGGACGATGGTCCGGATGAAGCCGTATATGACTGCTGCGCTGCAAAGCGCGTCCATAAGCGTGGCTCTCCGCTCCGTCTGACCAATGCGTGCAGCGCCGACCTTCGGGCCGGGACCGACTGCGTAGAGAAGCGTGAACTGCACCGAGACGTTCTGTTCAACGAAACCAAAGACCGAGATACTCTGCCCTTGACAAAACGGCCCGATCAGAGAAGCTGTCGTTCTCCGTGCCGCGGGTAATGTCCGGTTCAGACGCGAAAGCAGCCACCTGAACGCAGACTCGATGTCGATGCTGCTCAGTTTTCGGCGATGCGCTGCCGTGGGCGGGCTTGGGTTTATCACGTTCCAGACAATTCCACTGCTCTTTTGAGTGCCTAAGACGACTGACCTTCCCGCGGTATTCCCGTGACAGTGACGGGCGAAGGTGAACGTGTGGCCCGTTTGAAGATCGACGGCGAAATTCCGGTGTGCTCCTTGAAGAAGCGCGAGAAATTCCCCGGGGCCGAGAACCCGAGGTCGAGCGCAACGTCGGTGAGCTTGCCGCCATCGCTCACCCTGCGCATCGCCTCCTCGACGCGCACGCCGCTCCAGAACACCTGGGGCGTCGTGTGCAACTGGTCGCGGAACAGCGCGAAGAAATGCGCGCGCGAGAGGCCGACCTTGGCCGCGATTTCGTCGATCGTCGTCTTCTCGGAAACATGCGCCCGCATGTGCGCGATGGCGGCACGCAATCGGTGATCGAGCGTGACGCCAATGCCGCCGGCGACCGGCGCCGCATCGCCGCCCGTGGCAGAGGCGGCGATGGCCGCTTCGAGCAGCCGCTCGACCTCCTTGTCGATGTGCTCGCGTGCCGCGCCGGTGGAGATCATCAAATCCAGCACCCGCCAACACGAACGCCGCAGCGCATCGCCGATGGGCACGCGCGGTGATGGAAATCTAAAGCTCCGGTCCTTCGCCAGGCCGAGTTCGTCGAGCCAATCCTTCTTGATCATGAAGACGATGAACAGGCTCGATCCGTTGTCCTCCAGGCGAACCATGTCGTGCGCCTCGAAGGCGTTCACGCCGAGCGCCACGCTTTCGCTGTAGCCGACGACTTCGGTGCCGACATGCGCGCAGGCCCGCGCGCCGCCCAGCCAGAGGGCGAGCTGTGTTTCGGAGTGCGCGTGCGCCACCAGGTTGGCGCTCGCCTCCAGGACGATCGCGGTGCCGAACGCGCCTTCGTGGAGTGCATAGGCTTCCTGCATCTGTGCGCGCTTCATCGGGTTGGTTTCGGGTCGGCCGATTGTTCTCCCGCGCAGCGCCGGCTCGGGCAGCGCATCGGGTAAGTCCTTAGAAGCACACCAGACGATTCGATACGCCGCCGGACCAGCCGATAAGCGCCGCCGGCCCGTGATTTCTAAAGTTGGCGCATCGCTAAAACACAGGAGCAAACCTTCATGCGAATCGCCACTTTCACGAGCGAGGGCCACCGCAAGGTCGGCCTCGTTTCCGCCGACGGCAAGACCGTCACGCCACTGCAGCTCACGCCGGAGCAGGCAGACAGCGGCGTGCTAACGCTGATCGAAATTCTCGCCAGGGGTGGATCGCTTCCCGAGGCATCGAGCCCCGCAGTCGACTTGCGCGACGTGGTGCTCGATGCACCGCTGCCCAAGCCGCGGCGCAACCTCTGGTGCGTCGGCCGCAACTACCACGCGCACGCCAAGGAGCTGTCGACCTCGGTGTTCAAGGACAACGCCTCCAAGACGGACGAATGGCCGATCGTCTTCACCAAGGTGCCCGAGTGCGTCGTGGGCCCGCACGACGAGGTGCTGGTTCCATCGGAGGTGTCGGCGCAGATCGATTACGAGGCCGAGCTGGCCGTGGTCATCGGCAAGGGCGGCAAGAACATCGCGCGCGACGCGGCGATGTCGCATGTGTTCGGCTACACGGTCGTCAACGACGTGACGGCGCGCGACGTGCAGATGCGCCATGGGCAGTGGGACCTGGGCAAGTCGTTCGACACCTTCTGCCCGATGGGCCCGTGGATCGTGACGGCCGACGAGTTCGACGGCAGCAAGACGCGCGTGCGTTGCTGGGTCAACGGTGAACTGCGCCAGGACGGGCCGACCGAGAACATGATCTTCGACATTCCCACGCTCATTGAGACGATCTCGCGCGGCATCACGCTCTACCCGGGCGATGTCATCGCGACCGGCACGCCCGCCGGCGTGGGCATGGGCATGAACCCGCCGCGCTACCTGCGTGCCGGCGACGTGGTGCGTGTCGAGATCGAGCGGCTCGGCGCCATCGAGAACAAGTTCGTTTGAGGGGCCGCACATGACGACTCAAGTATGGAACGGGCTCGCCGTCGAGATCGATGGGGAAGGCGAGGCGCTGCTGTGCATCCACGGGCTGGGCGGATCGTCGAACAACTGGACGCCCGTGTTGCCGGCGCTCGGCGGTTTTCGGCGCATCAGGCCCGACCTGCCGGGCAGCGCGAGGTCGCCGCTGCCGGCCGATGGCAAGGGCTTGTCGATCGACGGCTACGTCGATGCGATGCTGCGGCTGCTCTCGGCGCTCGACATCGCATCGGTGCATGTGATGGCGCATTCGCTCGGAACCATCGTCGCGCAGCACCTCGCGGTGCGCAGCCCCGGCGCCGTGAAATCGCTGGCGCTGTTCGGCCCGCTGGCGGCGCCACCGGATGCGGCGCGCCCAAACATCGCGGCGCGTGCCAACGCAGCGCGCGGCGGCACGGCTGCCATGCAGGAGATCGCCGATGCGATCGTGAAGGGCGCGACGAGCACGCAGACGAAGGAACAGCAGCCGGTGGTGCTCGCCCTGGTGCGCGAGAGCGTGATGCGCCAGCCGGCCGAGGGCTATGCGCAAAGTTGCGCGGCGCTGGCCGAAGCGCAATCGGCCGCGCTCGAACGCCTCGATGCGCCGACGCTCCTGGTCACCGGGGACCAGGACGGCGTGGCCCCGGTGGCCAACGTCCAGGCGATGCAGGCACGCATCGCCGGCAGCCGGCTCGTCGTGCTCGAGGGATGCGGCCACTGGACCACCTTCGAACAACCGCAGCGCTGCATGCAGGCGCTCGAAGCCTTCTACGCGGCGCCTCGTTGAGACACAACCCGTTCGATTGAACCGCCCGATTTCGATAACCCATTTCCGGCACACCACGCGCTGGAGGAGACAACGATGACCCGTATTGCATTCACCAACGTCCGCATCTTCGACGGCTCGGGCGAGGAGCCCTACGCCGGTGACCTTCTGGTCGAGGGAAAACGCATCGTCGAGGTGGCGCGCTTTCCACGCCGCGTGAGCACCGATGACGCGCGCGTGATCGATGGCAAGGGCCGCTTTCTCATGCCCGGCATGACCGAGGCCCACACGCATTTCTCGTGGAACGACCAGCCCTCGCTCGCGGCCATCCAGTTCATGCCGCCTGAGGAGCACATGCTCTGGTGCGTGCGCGTGGCCAAGCGCTACCTCGACATGGGATGGACATCGGCCATTGGCGCGGCCGCGGCCAAGCCGCGGCTGGACGTGGTGCTGCGCAATGCCATCGACGCGGGCGAGTTCCCGGGCCCGCGCTACCTTGCCGGCAGCCAGGAGATCACCACCATCGGCGCGCTGGGCGACAACACGCTGCCGCACATGAAGTTTGAGGAGCTGAGCTTTGGCAGCGTGTGCAGCGGGCCCGAAGAAATCCGCAGGTCGGCGCGCACCTTCATCAAGTACGGCGTTGACCATCTGAAGATCAACCTGTCGGGCGAGTACATCGCGGGCTTGCCGGCCGAGATGTCGCCCTTTGCCGAAGACGAAGTCGCGATGCTCGCGCAGGAGGCCAAGCGCTACGGCAAGCGCATGGCGGCCCACGCGCGGTCGAGCGAATCGGTCAAGCAATGCGTGCGCCACGGCATCGAGATGGTTTACCACGCGAGCTTTGCAGACGCGGAGGCGCTCGACATGCTGGAGGCCGCGAAAGACAAGCACTTCGTCGCGCCCGGCATCGGCTGGCTGATTCGCACGACCTACAACGCGGCCGAGTACGGCATCACCGAGGCCGTGGCGACGCAGATGGGCTACAAGCGCGAGCTGGAGATCGCCTCGGCCTCGCTGCGCGAGATGCACAAGCGCGGCATTCGCATCCTGCCGGGCGGCGACTACGGCTTCGCATGGATGCCGCACGGCACCAATGCCAACGACCTTCAGTACTTCGTCGACTACATCGGCATGACGCCCAAGGAGGCGCTGATGGCGGCAACGCGCCTGGGCGGCGAGATCATGTTGCGGCCCGACGAACTGGGGCAATTGAAGGCGGGCTTTCTTGCCGACATCGTCCTCATCGACGGCGATCCGCTGCAAGACCTGTCGTTGCTGACGGACCCGGCAAAGGTGCAACTGGTCATGAAGGATGGCGTGATCCACAAGGACTGCGCGACGCCCGTGCCATCGCATGCCGCGCTGCATCTGGAGGGCGGTGACACGCCGCTGCAGGAACAAGGCGTCAAGGAAGCCTTGGCAGAGATGCACTGACTTCGACTGGCCCGGCTGCTCGTTCATGGTTGCGGCGGGCGGCCGCTTTCACAGCGTAAGCGGTCGATCGCTGGCTCTCTTTGTAATTCAGCACTGGGCCATAGCCGTCCGACGCTCTTCCCAAAACCGGTCCTTCAACTTGCGCATGTTGAACGGCTGCTCGTCGAGGACCTGAACGACGCAACGGGCCCTCTTCCGACTTTCACTGGCGCCCTGGCGGATGTCCGTTTTGCAGCGTATTTCCGACTTTGAGATCGAAACCTTCGATGCCGCGATGAGGCTGATGCTCGACACCCGGAAAGGTACTTTCAGCTTCATGCCCCACGGTGCAACGCGGCCGCTCGAAGGCTCGTGTTCTCGCGATAAACCAGCGCAGCTGGGCTCGCCGGGAAATTTAGTGTGCTGTTCAAATCTGCGGGTTGCCTAGGAGGTGCAGATGTAGCTAGCGGCCGACTTTGGCCCTGCTGCATCGTTGATGAGCCCCGTGTATCGCGGATATTTCGGGTACTGGCATAGAGGCCGAACAAAGACAACCGTTCCTTCTGTGTCGCGTTTCTCAGCAAGCAATGTCGAAGGTGCTGCGCTTCGTGTCACCCATTGGTCGAGGGCTGCCAGCAGGTCCGACGAGTCTGCCCCCGGGCCACCGCTGCAGTGGTTCACTCCTGGCGCGACGTAGAAGCGCGTGGATGCTTCGGTGGCTGCGGCGCCTACCGAGGCCCGCAAGGTTGCGTAGTACTCGACGGTCGATTTCACGCTGAGGGCGGAATCACTTCCGCCGTGCCACAGGATCAGCTTGCCGCCGCTGTTGAGAAACGGACGTATGTCAGCGTTGGTCGCGTCATTGAGCGCTGCCATGGCATAGAGCGCATTCTGGTTCTGATCCCAAGGCGCGTAGGTCAGTGAATTGGTGGATCTATCGCGGGCAAGATAGTTCTTGACCGTCGTATCCTGAAAAAGAAACTGCTGCGCGCCGGCGAGATTGCCGTCGCCCGTGACCCACGCGCGCCATGCACCGGGGTTGTCCTCGTTCCCTGTCAGGTTCCAGCCCGCGTTACGGAAGGTGGCACTGCCCGTGAATGTCGCTTCGGTGGTCCACGACGTCACCACGTCAAGCTGTGCGTCCGACAGGCAGCTGTCCCCGGAGTCGGTGCCGCCAGCGCAGCGCAATGCGGCCACGTTGATGAGCGCCGGCGTGCATGCGGCCTGGTTCGACACGACCCCGTCGACGATCCCATCGAGTCCATCGCAGGCGTCTCGCACATGTTTGCTCAGCAGCGCAGTCTTCGCGGCGGTGAATGTGCCTCCAGGTGCCGCCAGTGCCCTGGCATTCCGATTGAACGCGCCCATGAACCCGACCCAGTTGTAGGCGGGGGCGCGCGCGATGACGCCATCGAAAAGGTTCGGTGATCGTTGCACCGCCATCAATGCTTCTCGTCCGCCGTTCGAGCAACCTTCGAAGTACGACTTCGTCGGTTGCGCTCCATAGGCCAGTGTTAGCGCTTCGGTGGTCGTCGACATCACAGTGGGCACGGAGAGGCTGCCGAACAACTGGGCGGCAAAGGTGTCGGTCAAGGCGAAGTCGGCGCTCAATGCATTGGCTTGATGTCCCGAATCACTCGCGACCATGGCGTAGCCCTGGCTCAGGACCTGGGACTGCAACGGCAAGATGGTGCCGTTGTAGCCGCCTCCGCCTTGGTAGTAAAGCTTGCCGTTCCACACCTCCGGCAGCGCGATCTGAATGTTCAGGGCAGGAGGGATCGTCCCGCTGACCCTGCAATGCATCGCCATGGTTTTTGTCGCGGGGATCATGACGGCGGTGAGCGACGCGCCTGCAACGGTTTGGCCGTTCAGATTTCCGCACGCTTTCTGAACCGTTACGACCGGCGTGGGGGGAGGACTGTCCGGCTGTGCAGCCGGAGCGCCGGGAAACAGCACGGGCAAAACACCATGGTTGTCGGAGCCGCCGCCGCAAGCAGCCAGCATTGCCACGCTGGCCGCTGCAACCTGGAGCCTTGCGCGCGCTGACGAATGTTTCGAGAAGAGGACGTGCATGTTTGATTCCTTGATCGGTTTTCGAGCCCGCGCCGCGACGAGATCGAGCGATGCGCATCGGGATGACGGAGGCCGTTTCAGCTTGCGGGTGCGGCCGACCCATCGGGCTGCCAGGAGTGCGCCGATGGGCTCTTAGAGTTCGTCGAGCGGATAGATCGGACGCCGCACGCGTTCGAAGCGCAGCTTCGAATAGTCCGACGTCGTCACGCCGATGCTGTCGCATTCGATGACGTCTTGTGCCAGGCTGCCGAAGCCGGCCCGCCAATGCACCCGGCTCTTCAAGATCAGGTATCTGACGCGATCAAGGTCGATGCCGAGCGACATCAAGTACGCGAGATCGTGTGGCTCAGTCGCCAGGGAAGTCACAACGACTCGAACGCCTCCGACTTGAAGCACGACGGTCTTTCCCGCAATGACAGCCACACCAGCCATCATGGGACCTCGCAGCCGGAACGCGCCATCGCTGATGGTGCGCACGCGCGCTGAAACAGTGATCGGCGCATTGACGTCGCCGGTGGCCTTCAGCTCGCTCAGGCCGCCGAGAGAAAGCGTGAGTTCGTTTCCGACGCCGGCGGCGATCGCCCGCTCCACCGCCTGCGGATCGCGGATGGCATAGAACACCGCGTCCTGAAGGTCCTGGCGCAGTACCTCGGCAAGCACACCCGTGGTGTCCATGGTGCCCCCCGATGCGCTGTTGTCGCAGTGATCGAGAAGGACGACTGGTCGCCCCGTCGAAGACTTCGCTCGCGCCACCGACTCCGCCAGCGGCTGCCCCTCGTACAGGAAGGCCGAACGGTTTTCCCATGCCTGGTCCAGCAGCGCATCGCGCATTTGCCTGGCCTGTTCTGCGTTCGCATCCGTGCACACCACGGCCGAGAGGCCGGCGTTGCGGATGTCTGCATGGGGGAACCCGGTAAACACGGAGGCGGCGAGCACGGTCCCGGACTGCTCGAGTTCGATGCAACGCGCTTGCAGCGACCGATTGGGCTCCGCATGCGTGCCCTGGCGCATGACGTGCGGCAGCATCGGCCGGTTGTCCCATGCGAGGACGGGATGGATTTCTCCACGGATTGTGCGCACCAGCAGTTCTGCGGCCCGTTGACCTGCGGCAGCCATGTCGATGTGCGGATAGGTGTGATACCCGCTGAGAACAGTCAGGCGTGCGACCATCTCGGGATAGAGATTGGCGTGCATATCGAATGCCGCACCGATCGGAACTGTCGGCTGCAGTTCGCGCAGCCGGCGCAAGAGCTCCCCTTCGCCGTCTTCATGTTCGTCCGTGACCATCGCCCCATGCAGATCGAGCAATATCCCGTCGAAGACCTTGCCGCGGGCAGCGTCAAGGATCAGCCCCACGATCCGCTCGTAAGCCTCGGTTTCGACCAACCCACTCGGGCTCGCCTCGGCGACCACGGCGATGGTGATCTCGCAGCCCTCGCGGTCGGTGACTTCAAGGAAGCCGCCCATTCCTGTCCCCGTACCTCGTCGCGCTGTCGCTGCGGCGTCGCCAACGAGCGGCGTGTCGCTGTCGCGGAAGAATCGCCGCAGCGGCGTTGGCGCGGGAGAGAAGGTGTTCGTTTCGTGCTTGAAGCAAGCCAGAAGCAAGCGGAGGGGAGCTTCACGATTCATGGTGTCCTCGGAGTCGGTTGCGCAATGGGGTTCGGAGAGGTCGAAGTCGGGTGAGATTCGCAGCGATCACAAGTCCACCGCTTGAAGGACCGCATCCCACGCCAAGTCCGACGCCGCTTCGGCCAGCACGAAAGGATCGACCGACGCAGTGCCTGTTCCCGTGGAGAGCGCGAAGAGGATGTCGCCGTCGTGCGGTGTGTGAAACGGCTGGATGGCGCGGGCCATCGACGAATGCACTTGCCTGCCAAGTTGCCGCAGGAACAGCGGCGGCATGGGCTGGTCGGTCACGAGGACAGTGAGCGTGGTGTTCTCCGTCGTGGCGACGGTGTTCCCCGGTGTGACGGGCGCTTCGGCTGTGGCCGAGGCGGTGGGCACCAGCACCTCGCGCGGGTGATGACGCACGCCCGTACGCCGGTGACGCAGGCCGCGCACCACCCGGCCTTGACGGTCGACGATCACGCCCAACGCGTTGACTACGGTGGCCACGAACACGCGCGTTCCGCCGACCATCGCGAACGCGGCGCCCTGGCCGCCGGCTTCTCGCTCGTAGTCCGGATAGGCTGCGAACTTGCCCACCGCAGCCGAGCGTCCCGCGCCACGCGCGCCCAGCGGAAATGTTCCTGCCTGCGCCGACCTGTAGGCGGCTGCGCCGAGCGCCTTGTCCGGATAAATCGAATTGGTGCGTCCGCCGAAGTCGTAGATGATGGCGCCGGACACCAGCGCGATCTTTCCCCACCCCACGGCGCCATCGCGCTCGGCCAACATGTGCGATGCCACCCCCGTGGCCGCTTCCAGCCCGTACAGGGAACCGCCCGCAAGGCTGATCGCATCCACGCGCGGATAGCCGCCAAGAAGGCCCGGTGCGCCACCGCGCACATCGACCTCGCAGTCGGCACCGCCTTCGACATGAAGGACCGTGCAACCGGTCGGCCCCTCTTCGTACTCCGCAATGCCGATCTTCAGCTGAGGAAAGTCGAAGGACAGCGCCCGGCCGTCCGACGGCCCCTGCCACAGCCGCGGAACCAGGTCTTGCGCGGCGTTCACATCGTTTTTCATTTGTTTGACTCTTTCGTATTTACGCTGCAGCCTGCCAAAGGGCCTGGCTGTACTCGTGGTGCGGTTTCTCGTAGAAACGCGCGGCGTCGCCGATCTCGACCACTTCGCCCGCGCGCATCACCGCGATCCGGCTGCATACGTAGCGCGTGGCGGCCAGATCGTGGGAGATGAAGAGGGCCGCAAAGCCGTGACGCTGCTGCAGGTCGCGGATCAGATTGAGGATCTGCACCTGCACGGAAACGTCGAGCGCACTGACCGCTTCATCGAACACCAGAAACCGGGGCTGCGTGATCAGCGCCCGGGCGATCGCCACCCGTTGACGCTGCCCGCCAGAGAGCTCATGCGGGAACCGTTCGGCAAACCCCGGGTTGAGGCCCACCAGCGCGAGCGTTTGCGCGACGCGCTCGCGGCGCTCCTGCGGCGTTCCCGCACCGGTGACCGCAAGCGGCTCTGCCACCGACACTCCGAGACGAAGCCGCGGGTTGAGGGCCCACTCCGGCTGCTGCAACACCACCGACATGCGTCCCGCAAGCAGAAGTTGCCGGGCTCGCCGCGAGGCGGGAACGACATCGCCAAGGAAGCGCACCGCCCCTTGCGTGGGCGCCTGCAAGCCCAGCAGTAGCCGGCCCATTGTTGTTTTCCCGGAGCCGCTTTCTCCGACGACCCCGAGCGTTTCACCGGCGCGGATGCTCAAACTCACGTCGCGCACCGCGTCGACGCGGCGCCGGTTCCAGACCGGCCCGGTCGCGAACGTCACGCCCACGCGCTCCAGCGACACCACAGGCTCCGTCATGCGGCCTCCTTGAATTGAACCAACTCGCCGGCGCGATGACATGCGACCGAGCGCCCCTCGACCTCGCGCAGCTCGGGGCGCAGTGCGCGACAGTCAGCGCCGGCATGCCCGCACCGATCGGCAAAGGCGCAGTGTTCGCTGCGACCGCTGAGCGCCGGCGGCGCGCCGGGAATCGAAGCCAGAACCTCGCCCAGTTTTTCCCTTCCAGGCGCCACGGCAAGCAGCGCCTGCGTGTAGGGATGCGCAGGCCGCGCGAAGACCACGGACGCCGGTCCGTACTCGACCACACGGCCGGCATACATCACCGCGACCGTGTCGCAATGACGGGCCACGGCGCGCAGTTCATGGCTCAGCAGCACAACGCCTGTTTCCATTGAGTCGCGCAACGACACGAGCAACGCAAAGATCTGCTCGCGCAGGGTTGCGTCCAGGGAGGCCGTTGGCTCGTCGGCCACCAGCAACATCGGCCCGCGCGCAATGGCCATTGCGATCACGACGCGCTGCGCCATGCCGCCCGACAGCTGGTGCGGGAAGCTGCGCTCGACGCGCTCGATGTCGCGCAGCCCGACACGTGCCAGCAGATCGCGCACCGGCGCCTTGCTGCCGGCCGCCAGCGCGACTTGCTTGCCGACGCGCATGGTCGGGTCCAGCGCGACCATGGGGTTCTGAAAAACGAAGCCGAGCGTGCGACGTCGCAGTTCGCGCATGGCAGCATCGTCCAGCTCGAAGACCGACCGGCCATTCACTTTCAGATCGCCGCCGGGTCGACCGGCGTTGTCCGCCAGCAGCCGCCCCACCGCCAGGCCCAGCGTGCTTTTTCCTGAGCCGCTTTCCCCGACCAGCCCCAGTACTTCGCCGGCACGCACCGACAGCGTCGCGCCGTCCAGCGCGCGATGTGCGGCCCCCGATGCGTCGCCGAACTCGATGACAAGGTCCGTGACTTCCAGCAACGGCGGTGTTGTCGTTCTGTTCATCAAAGTCGCCTCCCACGCAGAGGTTCAAGAGCGTCACGCAGCCCGTCGCCCAGAAGATTCACGGCCACGATCGACAGTGCCAGCACCACACCTGCCGACAGTGCGAGCCAGGGCGCGATCGTCAGATACACCGAGCCCAGACGCAGCAAAGCGCCGAGCGAAGACTCCGGCGGCTGGGAGCCGAGCCCCAGAAAACTCAACCCGCTTTCGATCAGGATGCCGATCGACACTGCGTAGGTGAACTGCACCAGCACCGCGCCCAGCACATTGGGCAGCAGGTGCACCAGCATCACGCGCAGGCGCGAGGCCCCCGCCACCTCGGCGGCCGTCACGAAGCCGCGCCCCACCATGCTGAGCGTGACCGAGCGCACCACCCGCACGAACAGAGGCAGCGTGGCGAACAGGATCACCGCGAGTGCAGAAATGCTTCCCGGACCGATCACGGCTGCGACCAGGAGGCCGAGCATCAGCGCCGGAAACGCGAACATGATGTCCATGACCCGCGCAATCACGGTGTCGACCCAGCGCCCCACATAGGCGGCGTACAGCCCGATGAGTGTTCCGAGAATGGCGGTCCCGCAGACCGATGCCAGCGCCAGAACGAAGGTCGCACGGATTCCACGCACGATGCGTGGCAGCAGGTCGCGGCCCAGCTCATCGGTCCCGAAAGGCATCGCCCATGACGGCGCAGCGAAGCGCGGACCGGCGCCGATCTGATCCGGGTCGCCCAACGGCAGCCAGGGACCGAGGGCGCCCAGCAACAGCAGCGTGAGAAGGACCAGTCCGCCGACAGCGGCCAGATGGTCGCGGCGTGCGAAGCGCACGGCGGTTTGCATGACTTGCATCATTCGCCCTTTCACCCGTGGCGCCTGGCATCGATGCGCGGATCGAGCACGGCATAGCCCAGGTCGGCCAGGGTGTTCACGGCGATGAATACAGCAGCCGCCAGCAACACGCCAGCCTGCACGACCGCGTAGTCCCGGTTGCCCAGCGCGCTGTAAACGTACAGGCCGATCCCGGGCACGGAGAAGAGGATCTCGGCGATCAGTGCGCCACCGAGCAGGTAGCCGATGTAGGTGGCCGTCACGGTCAGCACCGGAATCGACGCATTGCGCAGAACGTGGTGGCGCACGATCTGCCAACGGCTTCGCCCTTGCGAGATCGCAGTGAGCACATGGCCATCGGTCAGCACGCGCTGAACCGAATCGCGCGTCGTGCGAACCAGCAGCGCGATGCCGAAGATGCCCAGGCTCATGCCCGGCAAGAGCGTGGCGCGCACGCTGACACCCGGGTCTTCGGTGAACGGCACATAGCCACCCACTGTCGCACCCAGGCTCCACCTGGAAAACACGTACACCAGCACGCTGCCCAGGACGACCTCGGGCACGCTGGCCCCCAGGGCGCCCACCATGCGGCCGACGGAGCGCCATCTGCCAATGCCCAGGCCAGCCAGCAAGCCCAGCGGCAACCCGACCGCCAGGGCCGTGGCCGTCGCGATCAAGGCGACCTGGATCGTCGCAGGCGCGCGGCGCACCATTTCGTCGGCCACCGGTTTGCTGGTCGCCATCGAAACCCCGAAATCGCCGGTCGCTGCGGTGCCCAGCCATTTCACGTACTGCGCCGGCCCCGACCGATCGAGCCCGAACTTCGCGACCAGTTCGGCGCGCGCTTCCACGGAGGCATCCGGACCCAGCACCATCTGCTCGAAGCCCCCGGGCAGCAAACGCAAGCCGGCGAAAACGAGGATCGACACGCCCACAAGGGTCAACGTGGCAATCCCCAGGCGCAGGGCGAGGTAGTAGACGATTCGCATCTTTCGGCCCTGTGACTCAACGGCGCTTGAAATCTGCGACGTACTTGAAGACGTCGAAGTTGCCTTCGAGCGTGCCGAAGCGCGCGTCGAGCTGGTCGCGTCGGAAGCCGATGTAGTCCGGCTTGCCGACCAACGGGATCATGTTGGCCGAGCTCTCGATCAACCCGCATGCGCGCGTCATCAGCTTGTCGCGCTCGGGCCCATTGGGCGTCTGCCGGATCTGCGCCATCAGTTCGCCGTACTCGGGCACGGGCTCCAGGAATGTGGTGAAGACCGGCGAAAAGCCGGAGGTCCACCAGTTCAGGACGATGCCGGGATCGGAGAAGCCCGCAAACCAGGTCAGCGACGCATCGAAGTTCGAGTCCTTCGGGTTCGTCGTCAGAACGCGCTTGTACCAATCGGCCACGGGCACTTGCTGCACCTGAACGCTGAACCCAGCTTCCTGCAGTTGGGGCTGCAGCACCTGGGCGATCAGCGGATAAGTCACCAGCACCGACGAGGCGATGAGATTGATGCGCGGATTGGGGTTGCCCGCCTCCTTCAGCAAAGCCTTGGCCTTGGCCACCCGCTCCTTGCGTGGCAGTGTGTAGCTCGGCAGTCCTTCGCAAAGCTTCTTCCCGAAGGCACTGGGAACGGCGTACTCCACGGCCGACTCGCCGCCGAAAACCGCGTTGACGATCGCAGGTCGATCGACGACCAACGCCGCCGCCTGGCGCACACGACGGTCCTTGAAGACCGAGTTGCCGCTCAGACCACTCAGGTCCAAGTGGAAGTAGTTGGGCGTTTTCTGAACCACCGGCTGCACGCTCGGGATGGCGGCCAGCAGGCGCGGCGTGTCCGGGTTCTCGAATGTCGCCACGTCGATGCTGCCGTCACGCAAGCCGGCCAGGCGCGCCGCGTCATCGGGCATGACGCGGATCGTCATCTTGTCCATGAGCGGCTTGCCGCTTTGCCAATAGTGCGGATTTCGCTCGAGCAACCAAGCCTCGTCCTGGCGGTGTTGCGCGACCTTGTAGGGACCTGAGCCGAGCATGCCCTTGGCAGGATCGAAGTTGCCAGCCTCGATTTCCTTCATCGGCAGGATCGAGGTGGTCGCCACGGAAAGTATGGACAGCAGCGAGGTGTTCGGCTTGGCCAGATCGATGCGCACGGTATGGGCGTCGATCGCGACCACATCGTTCACACCACCGATCTGCTTGCCCCAGCCGCGCGCCTTTTGCGGATCTGTCAGCCGCTTCAGGCTGCCCACCACATCGGCCGAGGTCAGCGGCCGGCCGTTGGAGAACGCTGCGTTCTTGCGCAGCTTGAAGACATAGGACGTGGGCGAGACCTGCTCCCACGATTCAGCCAGCTTGGGCGTGATGTTGAGCTTGTCATCCGTGCTCAGCAGCTGGTCGTAGATCAGATAGAAGACCGTCCACGACGAGCCATCGCCCGACGAATGCGGGTCGGTGGAAAGCACCTCCGACGGCTTGCCCCAGATGAGGGACTTTTGGCCCTGCGCGAAGGCAAGGCCTGGCAGGACCAGGAGAGACGCCGCCGCTACCACTGCAGGCAGCCAGGCCCGGCCACGTCCGAACGCACACGAGATTCCAGTCATTTGAACTATCCGTCCTTCCGATTGATGACACACAAATGTTATTTGACTAACATTACACAGGTCAATGCAATATTGATACCAACACATAGGAGTAATCCCTTGCCCCACCCCACTACACAGACAAGAGCGAGAGATCTCGGATTGCGCTTTTCCGGAAAGACAGGCCCTGCCAACGCGATCACCGACGTGCCCGGCGTCGAAATCGGGCAGACGACGCTCATTCATGGGGACGGCTCGCCACATGTTGGTGCGCCTGCCGTGCGCACCGGGGTGACGATCGTTCTGCCGCGAGGCAGATCGGGCGTGCTGCAGCCGGTCAAGGCCGGCGTGCACGCACTCAACGGCAATGGCGAGATGACCGGCACGCATTGGATCGAAGAGGCCGGGATCTTTCGCGGCCCGATCGGCGTAACGAACACGCACAGCGTCGGCGTGGTCCATCACGCGCTGGTGCGGTGGCTCTCCCGCGTCGACGGTGATCGCGGTGCCTATCCATGGCTGATGCCGGTGGTCGCGGAAACCTGCGATGCCGTGCTCAACGACATGGACGGGCTGCACGTCGAGGAGTCTCATGTTTTCGAAGCCATCGCCGCAGCCGCGCCCGGCGCCGTCGCGGAAGGCAACGTCGGCGGAGGCACCGGCATGGTCTGCTACGGCTTCAAGGGCGGAACCGGCACGGCGTCGCGCGTCGTGAACGTCGCGGGCCAGGACTACCGCGTCGGCGTGCTGGTCCAGGCGAACATGGGCATCCGCCCCTGGTTGAACGTGCTGGGCGTGCCCGTCGGTGAACTCATGCCCAGTTCAAGCAGCCGCCAAGGCGAGCCGGCTGCGCGCGAGCAAGGCTCGATCATCGTGATCGTGGGAACAGATGCCCCGCTTCTGTCCAGTCAGCTCAAGCGGCTTGCAAGGCGCGCCGCACTTGGCGTGGGCAGAACCGGCACGCCGGGAGGAGACGGCTCCGGCGACATCATGCTGGCATTCACCACCCACGCCGACCAGGCGCCCGGGGCGCTGGGCGTCTGCCGGACCGAGTATCTGGCTCAGCACACCCTCGACCCGCTCTTCCTCGGCGTGGTGCAAGCCGTGGAGGAAAGCATCCTGAACGCGCTGATTGCCGCCCAGACCATGGTGGGCCGGAACAACACGCGCGTGGAGGCGCTGGATCACAGTATGCTGATCGACCTGATGCGCCGCCATGGCCGCATCGCCGACACCCGATGAAATCTTCCCTGTCCCTTTTTGAACGCATCGAAGCGGCATCCTCCGAGATGACGCGCTCGGAGCGGCTTCTGGCGGCCTACCTGACCGCCAACGCGCGCGAACTGACGCTGGAGAACGCGGCGTCCGTGGCGCGAAAATCCGGCGTGAGCCCGATGACCGTCGGACGCTTTCTGCGCACGCTCGGTTATGACAGCTTCGACGAGGTTCGCCGCGAAGCCAGTCGCTTGAGCGCACCTGCGGAGCTTCGCATCGCCGGCCGCTTCGAGCAATTCAGTCGCAGCCAAGGACCCGTGTCCGACGTGCGCAGTGCGCAACTCACGCAGCAGATCGACGCGTTGGTGGCCGCGCACGACCTGGCGACCGGAGCGCACTGGAACGCCATGGTGCGGCAGGTTGCGACATCTCAACGTGTTTTCGTCGCGGGCTACCAAACCGTACGCGGTGTTGCCTCCGACTTTGCGGCGCGCCTCGAATATGTGCGCGAGGGCGTGAAGTTTCTCGATGGTGCAGACGGCACCTACGCCGAACTTCTAGGCGCCCTGAAGAGCCAGACACGCTGCCTTGTTCTTGTCGACATCCGTCGCTATGCGAAGCAAGCCGAAGCGTTGGCTTCGGCGGCCACGGAAGCCGGCATTCCGGTCTTTGTCATCACCGATGCCTACTGCCACTGGGCTCGAACCTACACCCCGCATGTTTTTCATGTGCAGACGGATGTCGGATTTTTCTGGGACTCCACCGTTGCGATCGTGAGCTTCATCAACCTCCTGATGAACGGCGTGATCGAGCAACTCGGGAAGAAGGTGGGTGAACGTGTCAGCCGTCTCGAGAAGCTGCAAGACCGTTTCGGCGCATTCCTCGATTGACATTCGTCATCGGGCACCGCCCCGGCCTGCCTGGCAGCACGTGCGGGTGCGTGCCCTCGGTTCTTCGCCGCGACCAATAAATTCGCAAGGGACAGTCACTTTCGGTAGTGTGAGCGTCGATTGAAAGACCCGACGAAGTTGCTAGTCGATCAACGCCGAGCGGCAGCAACCGGTCCTGAAGCGGACATTTAACTTCAACCGTTCAGAAGACGGACCTCAAGAGCTTCGGTCTTGCGATGGATATCTTGAATGAGTGGCGCCTCAACCGCTACTACGCGCGAAAAGGAAAGCTCTTGGATGTGTCCTACCGAGTAGACATCCAGTCGGCACACTAAAGACACCGAATACTCTCGGCTGAGCGAGGAATCATGATTCCGCTGAGCCAGTTGCGTGTGATCGTCGAAGAGACCAGCAAGGGACAGTTTTCGTGGGCACTGCTGGAGCGCAAAGAGGCTTGCATCGTCGACGACTGCGTGGCCCAGTCTGACGAGGGTTTCGCGGAGTTTGATCTCGCCTTGGAAGCCGGTTTCGCGGACCTGAAGGTTTTGGCCAGCAAGGCATAGCGATCGGCGCATTGCCCCCCAGTTGGTCCAGAAGCTGGATTGGATTGTGCCCTTGTTAAGACGCGGAGCCGAGCCCAATCGGCTGCTTCCGCAACGAAAGACACGACCTGGCACGGGAAGCCGTGTTCGATGGCTCGCCATACGAACTCAGCGCCCTTTGTCCTCCCAGTCAACCCAATCCACCGGATGGGTCTGAAGATATCGGCTGACGGCGGCACCGATGGTCGGAAAGAACGCGGCGTCCCCGAGCCGCTCGAAAAGCCCGAATCGCTTGAGCTTGTCCTTGACCGGGTCCTTCATCTCGGCAAAGCACAACTGAATGCCGGCTGCCCGCAAGGCTTCGATCAACTCGGCCAGCATATCGGCGGCGGTCACGTCCACGCTGGTGACGGGTTCCGCCGCAACGACCAGCCAGCGCACCGGTGTGGGCGACGCAGCCATGGCGTCGGCCACCCGGTCGTGGAACAGCTCGGCATTGGCGAAGAACAGCGGGGCATCCCAGCGAAACAGCACCAGCCCAGGGATGAGCCGCGCGTCGGGATACCGCGTGATGTCGTGGTATCCCTTGACGCCGTCGGCGCGCCCCAGGACGGCGGAATAGGGGCGCCAGGCATCCCACAGGAATTCGATGACCGCAATCACGATGGCCAGGCCGATGCCCTCGATCGCGCCCAGCACGACTACGCCGACGGTACAGGCGATCGACAACCAGAACTCCCAGCGCTGGATGCGATAGATCCGACGCAGGTCGGCAACCTCGATCAAGCCGATGGCGGATGCAATCACGACCGCGGCCAGTGCGCTGGTGGGCAGGTTCTTCAGCAGGTCAGGCACAGCGACCAGCAGCAGGGCAACCGCCAGCGCGCCGACGACGCCGGTCAGTTGGGTCTTGGCGCCTGCGGCCTCGGCCACGGGGGTGCGCGACGAACTGCTGCTGACAGCAAAGCCCTGAAAAAGTCCGGCCGCCAGGTTGGCGACGCCGAGCGCCACCATCTCCTGGTTCGGGTCGACGTGGGTGCGAGTCCGCGCCGCATAGACACGAGAGAGCACGCTGGTGTCGGCGAACGAGACGAGCGCGACGGCACACCCGCCGATCAGGACGGGGACGATGTCGGCGGTCGTGATCCACGGGATGGCGAACGCGGGCAGGCCTTGTGGGAGGGCGCCGAGGACCGACACCCCGGCGTGTGTCCCAAGGTCCAGCACGCCAACGACGACGGTCGCTCCCACCACGGCGATCAGGATGCCCGGCAAGCGCTTGCTACCCTTGAGCAGCAGGATGACCGCCAGGGTGCCTGCGCCGACCATGAACGTGGTCCAGTGGGTCTTGCCATCCATCACCGCAGTCGCGATGGCCCTCAGGTTTCCCAACGGTCCGTCGCTCTCGATCGAAAAACCGAACAGCTTGGGCAGTTGGCTGATCAATACCGTCAGCGCGATGCCGTTCATGTAGCCGTAGCGAATCGGCTTGGAGAGCAGCTCGGTGACGAAGCCCAGGCGCACGACGCCGGCCAGGATGCACACTGTTCCCGACACGATCGCCATCATGCCCGCCAGGGCGACCGCGCGATGCGGGTCGCCGCCAGACAGCGGAAGGACGACGGCCAGGATGAGTGCAGCCAACGAGGAATCCGGGCCCAGCACCAGAATCCGGCTGGGTCCGAACACGGCGTACGCGAGCAACGGAACGATGGTCGCGTAGAGGCCATAGATGCCGGGCACGCCCGACGCCTGCGCGTAGGCGATGCCGACGGGCACCAGCATTGTGGTCAGCACCAGTCCGGCAACGATGTCGTGTCGCAACCAGGCCAACTGGTACCTGCGCAGCGTGCGCAGTCCCGGCAGCCAGCGGCGCCACCCGGCCTGATCGGCGGCATTCGCCCGCCGCGCAATACGGCCCGGTTCCGGGAGAGGGGACGAAGGATCCAGATTGTTCATAAGCCGCAGGACGCGTGGTGGAGAGTGCAGATGCGCATAGAGAAAGGCAAGAGGAAAGATGCGGGTGCTGATGCCCGCCGCTTCACCGGATCGCACAGAGGTCCTTGATGAAGACTCCCGTTGCGTTCAAAATAATGGTGTAAATCATTTACACCATACTTAAAAATCCTCAATGACTGACTCCGGCCTTCCCAGCAACGAAATGACCTCCGCACCCAGCGACGCAGCAGACCCGGCAGTGGTTGCCTCCGCGGTCCAGCCGCCGGCAGCGTCCACAACTCCTGCCGCAACGCAGCTGCCATCGAACTCTCCAGCTGCGGAGCCGGTTGCACGCAAAAGGCCGTCGGCCAAGAAGGCACCAGTGCGTCAGCCCAAAGTAGCCGCGACCAAAAAGGCGGCCGCCAAGAAGGTCTCGCCTCGGAAGGCCAAGCCGGCAAAACCCGTGGCCACGAAATCCTCGGCAAACAAGGCAGCGGTGACCGAGAAGGCGGCGTCGGCCAAGGTCGGCGCCAAGACCCTCTCATCCAAAAAGATGACGTCGGCGAAGAAGGCATCAGCGAAAAAGGCAACAACGAAGACGACAGCGGCAAAAAAGACGGGGCCACTGAAGACCAAGGGGGTGAAGGCCGTGGCCGCGCCGCCTCGGGTCGCAAAGCCTGCGGCTCCCCGCAAGGAACGGGCGACGTCTGTCCAGGCCGCACCCTCCGAGTCCGTGCGCGATGCAGCCAAAACCAAAGCCAAGCTTGTGCGAGACAGCTTCACGATGCCCCAGCAGGATTTCGGTCTGATTGCCGTTCTCAAGGACCGCGCGCTGGGTTTCAAGCGCCCCGCCAAGAAGAGCGAGCTTCTACGAGCCGGGCTGCACGCGCTCCAACAGCTCACCGATGCCCAACTGCGCGGTGCGCTGGATTCGCTGGCGCCGCTGAAGGCTGGGCGCCCGAAGAAGTAGGCCAGACAATGCGGCCGTGATGCACGACAGACTTCCCGCTTTCCAGCCCTTGACCGGCATCTATGAGCCGTCGGCGATCCAGCAGTTGCCGGACGGGCGCTTCCTTGTGGTCGAGGACGAAAAAAGCCATCCCTTCAGTTTGATGGTGATCGGCGCCGACGGAAGTGTCCAGAGTACCGAGCTCACTGCCGGGCTGTTTCAGATCTTCAGTGACTTCTGGAAACTCGATGATCTCGAAGGCCTTGCTTTGGACCGCGCAGGCTTTGTCTACGCCATCACTTCGCATTCCCGAGACGACGAAGGCCGCGAAAAGAAGTCCCGCGAACGACTGGTTCGGTTCCGGGTCGAGGGGAGTCGGGTGGCGGAGGCCAAGGTCGTCGACGGATTGAAGCGCGCCCTGACGTCGACGCATCCTGAACTGGCCTCGGCAGCCACGATCCGGGATGTCAAGGCCGGCGGTGGGCTCAACATCGAAGCGTTGGAGATCAGCCCAGACCAGCAACGATTGCTGATCGGCTTTCGCAGCCCGTTGCGCGATGGCCGCGCGATCATCGCCAGCGTCGAGAATCCGCATGGCGTCTTCGAGGCGGACGAGGTACCCCGGGTGGCGGCTGATCTCAATGAGCTGGACCTGGGCGGCCACGGAATTCGCGGGTTGTCCTACGTCTCCTCCATCGGCGAATACTTGGTCATCAGTGGGCCGGTTTCTCGCGAGCCAGGCCAGTTCGCCCTCTGGCTCTGGAATGGACAGCCAGGTGGCGCAGCGCGCAGTGTCACGGTCCCGGGTCTTCAGGGCCTGGAGCGCGCAGAAGGCGTGAGCCCGGCCGTCATCGACGGCGTCGCCCGAATCGTCATCGTCAGCGATGACGGGAATCGGAAGGCAGAACGATCTGCGAAGTATCTTCTGCTGGCCCCCGATCAACTGCAAGCTGCGCATTGAATCGGTCGGCCCGGGGGGCTGCCCCGTGACCAAGTGATTCGGGCAATCTGATTTGCATCGTTGCCGCCTGAACACGTGAAGTCACGTGCGTGTCAGAGTGCAATGCGAGGATATGCAGTGACGGCCGTGGGACGCTGGTAGGGAATGCAAATTGCGCCTCGAATCCCGAGGTTCCCGATGTCCGCGACCGTCTCTATAACCAACCTGCGCCCTGGCCCGCGCCCGCCAGGCATGCTGCCCGGTCGGAAAACAGGGGCGCATCGCTATAGCGCGGTGTCATGCGCAGGTAATCGTGGAAGGGGTCAATCGGTCGGGTCCGTCACTTCGTTTCGCTATGACTTCAAGCCACACCACCAATGTGCTGTTCATCTGCAACAGCAACGCCGCCCGAAGCCTCATGGCTGAGGCACTCCTCAACCAACTGGCTGGCGAGCGGTTCCACGCCTACTCCGCCGGCAGCACTCCGGCACCTGATGGCCAGCCTGACCCACGTACCCTGAAAGTCCTTCAGGAGGGAGGTATTGCCACAGAGGGGCTGCGCAGCAAAAGCTGGGGCGAGTTCGCCTCTGCATCCGCGCCTTCGATGGACCTGATCGTCACGCTTTGCGACGAAGCCGCAGGTGAAACATGCCCCGTCTGGCCTGGCCGCCCTGCGACCGCGCATTGGTCGCATCCTGATCCACGCGCATTGGATGCGCAAAGGGATCCCGATGTTTTCGTTCATGCGATGTATGCGATCCGCCGGCACATCGACCTTCTGGTCGCACTGCCGGACGCACGAATTGAACACCTCGTCCTCGAATCTGAAGCTGCCCGCATCGGCAAGAGCTAGGGCAGATATTTTGTTGCCGGGCCGCAGCTGATTGCGAGCAACCGAGATAGCGCCGGATGCTCCTGTGGGCCACTTGCCCCCGACACTGAAGACAATAGCGCGCATGAAAACAAGCGCGGCGGAGCTGGCCGCGCTGATCGCCTGCGCAGCCGTCGTCGGATCGGTGGCACCCGCCGCCAGCAAGGGCACGAAGCTGTTGACGTACGCCGTGCTGCCGGCGTTCTCCCCCGCGCCCGCGGCGGACGCGGTCAACGCGGTCAGTTCGAACAGCACGTCGTTGCCGCCGGCATCACCAGAACTATGTCGTCTGCCTTGAATTGGCCGCAGGAGATGGCCAGATGGTTGGCGATCCGCGTGGCGACCGGCACGGTCAACGCGCCCAGCGCGCTGCCGGTCAGCTTGTTGCTCGGCCCCACCGGATGGGTGACGCGCGCACCGCCCTGGCCGTACCCAAGGCAGCCCGCATGCTTTTCCACCGGTACCGCAAAGCCTGATGTGGCGTCGCCGTCCAGTCCGGTCTGCGCAGCACAGGGCGTGATTCGAAGGCCAGCTCTGGAAGGTGACACGCGTAGGCGATCCGCCGTCAGAAGAAGACGGTAAACGGACACGCGCCCCTGCCCGCAATCCTGTCATCTTGACCACGCGACGGGCCTTTCCTCGCGCGAACTGGAGAACGACATGGCTGACGACACCAACAAAACCAGAATAGACCCCAAGCTGATCTCGCTAGAGGAGCCGCACGAAGTGCGCTCGTGGATGGAATCACTCAGGTGCACAGAGATGCAATTGCGAGATGCAATGAAGGCCGTTGGAAATTCGGCCAACGCTGTGCGCGAGTACCTCGAGGAGAAACGCTGATGCCCCCCATTCGGCGGATCGCCGTCCACGTTGACGAGCCGGCCCCCGGCCAGTTCTACTGGGTGCTCATGGAAAAAAGCGACGCCGCCAGGCGCTGGGACAAACTTGAATCCTCCGAAGAACCCTGCAGTCTGTGGCTCGACGCCCTAGAAGCCGGTGTGCGCGCACTCACGGGCTACGCGCCGGACGAGCGCGTCGGGCCGCGCGAGACCGCGGAAGACGAAAACGTCGACCCGGTCGGCTGATCTAAGCACACGCGTCAATACACGGAGGTTCCAAACACTCTGTGATTTGGACGACTCGCGCTCGCATGCGTTGTGACTTCAATCTCATCAGAGCGACGCAGCAAGGCGCATGCGATCGGTTGCTCAGGAGGTTCTACCGCGTGGTTGTCGATGTCTGCTCGCAGCGTCTCATCGAGCGTCGGCGTATCGCCTCTGGCCAGCCGAACCTCGATCGCCCACACCATTGCATCACGAAGGATCTTCGGCATGCTGCGCCCAGTGAGGTAAGTCCGAAGCAGCGACTCGGCAGTGAACTGGGACGGCGTCATGGCATCCCTCCGTTGAGGAAGTTGAAGCGGCCACATTACTTCGCAGGAGGTGTTTCGACCGTGCGCTGTCGCACAGACCGAAAACAAAAGCCGGACCATGATCTGGTGGACGGCCATCCGGCGCTGGTAGAGGAAGCTTAAGCACCCGCCCATCAAGAGCGGCCCTCGATGCCGGCGGGCCGTCACCTCGCCGGCGTTCACGGCAAAACGCCAAGCGCGCGGGCCTGTGGAGCGATCAACGCCCGTTATCGCACAGACACGACGTGCAATCCCTGTGACAGTGGGCAGCCGCCCCCAAGAAAGACTCCCGCAATGTCCGACGCTCCCTACTTTCATGATGCCTCTGGCTCTGTCCGCTTCTGGGTGGGCCTGGAAGGCACCCAGTTCGTGAGCGCCAGTATCGGGAGAGAAGCACTGCGTTATCACTTTCGCACGACCGAGAATGCCGACCCACTTGAAACGTTCAGCCACCATGTCGAAGAGA
This sequence comes from Variovorax sp. FW305-3-2-15-B-LB1, assembly GCF_058787635.1. Classification (NCBI taxonomy): domain Bacteria; kingdom Pseudomonadati; phylum Pseudomonadota; class Betaproteobacteria; order Burkholderiales; family Comamonadaceae; genus Variovorax; species Variovorax sp. FW305-3-2-15-B-LB1. The sequence goes on from NZ_JBYSZY010000012.1 coordinate 128,722, forward strand.
TCGAAGCTGCGGTGCGGCGTCGTCTCTCACAAGGGGCAATGGAACCGGTGATGCTTCGGGAGAACGATCTTCATGCCCCCGCACTTTGAACTGCGGGAAACTCCCCCGTTATGAGATCAGCCGCGCGTAGTTGCGCCGGTTGGCCCGATAGCAATCGCATGCCGCATTCTCCAGTCCCTGGCGATCCGTGATCGTGACGGCGCCACGGCGGTAGTCGATCAGTCGACGCTCGTGCAGCGCGGTTGCGGCATTGGTGATGCCGACCCGGCGCACCCCCAGCATACGGCCCAGCACTTCATGAGTCAGTGCGAGGTGTGTGGAGTGCGCGCAGTCCTGTGTCGTCAATAACCAGCGCGCCAGGCGTTCCTCGATCAAATGGAAGCGGTTGCACAGGCCCGACCGCCCCAGCTCCATCAGCAGCACACAGACGTAGCGATTGAGAACCCGCTGGAGCAGCGTGTTCTGCTCCAGCTCCTGAGCAAACGACTGCGCTGTCAGGCGCCAGGCCAAGCCGCCGCCCTGTACGAACGCTCGCAATGGTGCGCTTTGCACGCCCAACGACAGTTCGTAGCCCAAAGCTCCCTCGTTGCCCACCAGACCTGTTTGCAGGCCGTCGTGACCATCTGCAGTAGAAACCAGGGAGACGAAGGCACTCGTGGGAAAGTGGATGTGGCGGATGGCATCACCCGGCTCATACAAGGTCTGTGCCGCGGTCAACAGGACACTCTCGCATTTTTCGAGTAGGCGCGCCCTGACCATCGGCGGCAGCACTTCGAGCAGACGATTGTGGATGGGGCGGGTCGAGTGGGATGTCACAGAGCCGCTTGTTGAGAAGAGCTAGCGCGGAAGTGCGCTACCGGTCGCATTGTTGCTGATGCGATTGTTCACGTCTGTGCGGCGGCGCACCGAGACTGGCTATCGCCGCGACGAATCAGGTCGCCACTGGTCGAGGCAGCAGTCGATCCGTTTCGCGCTTCACGACTTCATAGCATTCGCAGACCTGCTGTTCGAGGCCCGGGCGGTCAAGTACCGTGATGTGACCTCGCGCATACTTGATCAGGTTCAGACGCTGCAGTTTGCCTGCCGCCTCCGTGACGCCTTCGCGTCGCACGCCGAGCATGTTGGCGATCAGCTCCTGCGTCATGATCAGTTCATTGCCCGGCAATCTGTCAAGGCTCAACAATAGCCAGCGGCACAGTTGCTGTTCGAGCGAATGGTGCCGATTGCACACCGCCGTTTGCGACATCTGGGTGATGAGCGACTGCGTGTAGCGCAGCAAGAGGTGAAGCAGCGGCCCCCCCTTTTCCGTCAACTCCTGAATGTGGGTGGCACTCAGTCTGAAGGCGTTGCCTGCGCTTTGCACCACGGCACGATTGGGGGTGCTACCTCCGCCCATCAAGAGCGACACGCCCACCATGCCTTCGAAGCCGACGACCGCGATCTCCGCCGATTGCCCGTTCTCCAGCACATACAGCAGCGAGACGATGCAATCGACCGGAAAAAAGACGTGCCGCTGCACCACACCCGATTCGTAGAGAACCTCCCCGAGACGCAGCGGCACAACCTCGAGGAACGGCTCCATTCGGGCCATCACCTCAAGAGGGATGGCATCCAGAAGTTCGTTGTGTGCGGAGGCCCGACGCAACGAGGACGAACGCGGAGGCAATGCCATGGATGGGATCAGCTTCCAAAATTCTCATGATTCTGCGACTGAAAACCGGCGTCTGTGCGCTGCCGCACCAATCACCGAGCCTTTATTTTGGGAAGCGTCGGTGCGCTAGCGAACGGTAACGGCCTCACTTTCTGGTTAGCGTGGGGCGCCCGGAGCTCCGCTTTGGAGAGCAACCCAACGTACGCCATGAATCCCACGGAAATCGACACCGAGAAACCGGCACGCACCTATCTGTACGGTCTTCGATTGCCGCGAATCCTGAACCGAGCGGCGGCGTGGGTTTCAGGCACACGGTTGGGCGCCCCCAAGTTCTCGACAGTCAGCGCCGCCTTGCGTTCTGGCATCGACAGTCAAACCACTTCACCGGCGTCGCCGGTCGACGCCAACCCGGGAGATCCAATGCCCATGCTTCTGCTAAGCCGCCTTTGCTGCGCGCGACTGCCCCTGCTGATCGATGATCAGGCGGAGATTCAAATGTGCGACGTGCTGCGCAGCGAGGGCTTGATAGAGGCTGAGCTTCCGCCCTTGCTGCACCAGCGTGGGCGACTCGTCTATTCAGGCCAGGCCACCGTGATGCGCGTGACGCCCAAAGGGCATGACGCATCCGGACAAGCGCATTAAGCCGCAGCATGGCCAAGCTTCCCATGCACATGGCGACGGTGACCCTCTGCTTGCCCTTTGACATTGACTCGGAAGCCGAAGTCACAGCCCTTCGCTGCGCGGGAATCCCCGTTGATGCGCTCGGCAACGCAGAGTCTGGCTACCTGTTCGTGAGGCTCGCCAACAACCGCTGCGACAACATCTTCCGATGGTTTTCCAACAGGTTGGAGCGGAAGTTTCCGCAGCCTTGAGAGGCGACGTTGACCTCTACGCCAGAGGTGAATGACACCGGAGATTTCAAAAGGTCACGGATTTTTCTGCCGCGGGAGATACCCCGTTGCCTACACGAAGGCCTCGAGCTCGTCACCCCGCTGCCCCGAACAACGATCTTGGCGATAGATCGGCGCTACGTTCGCTACCGCACAGACAAGGCTTTTCGCATGAATAACGATTGAGCAATGCGCCTCGGAAACACAGCCGACGGCGTTCATTGATGAACCAGGCGAAAGCCATCGAGGTCTGAGCATGCGTAACTTCTTGACCAACAACCGCGAGGAACTGATCTCACGGTGCAAGTCAAAAGTTGCGCGAAGGCCCCGACGCGCAGCAACTGAACAGCAGTTGGCCAACGGCATTCCGCTGTTCCTTGATCAATTGATCCAAACGTTTGCCGCGGAAGAAGATGACAAACCGGCGGACAGCATCAGAATTTCGGGACCCTCAGGCGGAGATTCGCAGGCCTTGTCGGAGATGGGGGTAGCCGCCACGGCCCACGGCAAGGAACTGCTCAAACTGGGGTACACGGTAGATCAAGTCGTCCACGACTATGGCGACCTTTGCCAAGCGATCACGGACATGGCCTTCGAGCGCGATGCCCCCTTTGCTGTCGGGGAGTTCCGCACATTGAATCGATGCTTGGACAACGCCATTGCTGATGCCGTCACGGAGTTCAGCTATCAGCGCGATACACAGATCGCCCGCCAGCAGAGCCTTGACTCCACCGAGCGTGTCGGTTTCCTCGCTCACGAGTTACGCAACTGTCTGGGCACGGCGACTCTTGCCATCCATGCCCTCGAACTCGGCAACATGACAGTGGGAGGTGCCACGGGAAGCGTATTGAAGCGCAGCCTTGCGGCGATGGTCGCTCTGATCGATCGGGCGCTCGCCGAGGTGCGCGCCAGCGTGCAGGAACAGCGCCAGACGTTTTCCGTCGCCGCGTTCATCAAGGATGCCGAAACCTCCGCGCAGCTCGTCGCTGGCGCTGCACGCTGTTCCTTCGAAACGGCCTCGGTCGACCCTCTGCTGGCCATCCATGGCAATCGCGAGCTGCTGCTTGCCGCCTTACAGAATCTCTTGCAAAACGCGTTCAAGTTCACGCACCCGCACACCACTGTCGCCTTGAAAGCTCATGCGCTCGACGACCATGTCTTGATTGATGTCGAAGACCACTGTGGAGGGCTGCCGCCCGGAAGCGCTTCCAGGATGTTCGAGCCCTTCAATCAACACAGTCATGACAAATCCGGTCTCGGCCTGGGCCTTTCCATCGCACGCCAAAGCGTTGAGGCCGATCTCGGCACGTTGACTGCTCGAGATGTTCCGGCAACAGGTTGTGTTTTCACCATTCGCTTGCCATTGCACGTCCTCGAATGACAAGCACCTAGGCTTTCTCCATCCCAAGGACTCATCATGGACATCCAATTGCTGATGCGGATCGGCCGCATGCCACCACCTCGGTGGCTCACTTTGTCGGCGGATGTTTCAGCCGCGAAGCGGCTGGCTGCCGACGGCATGATCGAGATGACTCTGGAGTTGCCGGGCAACGCAAAGACATTTGGACGCGAATCAGTGCATGTTCGCACGATCACACGAAATGGTGCCTCGGCTATCGCTGACGAAAAAACTCGCTCGCAGCGGAAATGAACTTACTCTTCGTTTTGGATGCATTGCGCCGGCGGCTCAATTCCCCCTCCCCGGCGCCGTACCTGCCCGCCTTCGTCCGGGCTTTTCGTTCCTGCTTTCGCACAACTGCTTAAGGTCGCCCATCTCAACGGAGTGATCCGCGCCACCACGCCGAACGTGCTTCGCTCCCCTTCTTCTCCCGCGCTGTAGTCCATCGACCCGCATCCCGCGTTGTGGATGTCCCAGCGACCGCGAAAGAAGCCAAGGATGCCCGGCACGAAGCTCCCAAAGAGTTTTCAGCAGATCAGGATGCAGTTCGGTCGAACGTTTCACCGAGGCGATCGAGTCGCCTCCGAAGGTCGGCTTGGCTCCATCACAGGAGCGACCTACTCCCACATTCGGGTGCGCTTCGACGGACAACAGATTTCCGTGCCGTGCGCCCCCCTCGAGCTTCAGCTCGACCCGGCGAAACGAATCCTCGCCCCGACTCTTTCGTAGGAGGCTGCCTGCTACAATTCAAGCTCGCTCATGCATTCTTGAGCGTTGCCTGGCCAGGCAAGCTGAATCTCATACCAGCGCGTCGAAGTCACTACGACGAGAAAAACAACAATGACTTCCGCAAACGAACATTTGCCGTAGCGTGGACCGCGTAAGAGTTCACGACCAAATATCAAAGCCCGCCTCAAGCGGGCTTTTTCAATGGCGCACGAACGGCGGCACCCAATGCGGGTCGTGCGCCCCATCTGGCCCGCTGGAGAGATTCCAGATGGTCGCGCCGACCTTCACCAGCGCCGCGACGTCTGTTTCATAGCTGGCGCTGTGCATGTCCAGCTTGTCGATCATCGATGCCAGCATGCACATCGCCTCTTCGGGTGGCAAAGCGCCGCCCAACTTGGCCATCGCTACGATCTGAAGCAGTACATCGGCTTGGTTCATTTCAGCACTGTGCGCGCGAGTCGCGGCACGCGCAAGATCGTAACCTCGCTGAAAACCAACGAGGCGGTCTACAACGGCTTCGGCCCGGTCAAGATTCGCACCGTCAAAAAGCATCGACGCAAGTGAGCCTGCGGCGGCGGCCCAGGCGCCATCTTTGCAACTACCACAACAGCTTGGAAGCACGCATTGATGGCGGGGCCAGCGTGACTTCGGACACCTACCCTTGGCGAGGCCTTGCAAGCCGCACAGCCCGCCTGCCCAAGTATTCGACGCGCAGGCACTTGCGCGAGCGAGACCATTCATGACACCTTGGACGGGGTAAGCGGCGCATGATGGTCGCATGACAGGCGATGTGATGCTCACCCTCAACCCCGGCTCTTCGTCGATCAAGCTCGGGCTGTTCGTGATCGACGCAGGCGCGACGCGCGCCCTCGCCCGCCGCACGGTCGATGCAACGCCCGATGCCTTGTCCGGCGTGATCGCGAAGGCCCTGGATTGGGTGGACGACGCAGCGCCGGGCGCACGGCTCGTTGCGGCGGGTCACCGCGTCGTGCACGGCGGGGGCGAGTTCAGCGGCCCGGTGGCGATTACGGAGGACACGCTCATCGCCATCGAGGCACTGGCACCGCTCGCGCCGCTGCACCAGACGCAAAGCCTGCGACTGATCCATGCGATGCGGCACGCCGCACCGGCGCTGCCGCAGTCGGCCTCGTTCGACACGGCCTTCCACCGCAGCCAGAGCGCTGCATCGCGCCGCTACGCGCTCCCACGCGTGCTGTTCGACCAAGGCATCAAGCGCTACGGCTTTCATGGCCTGTCGTACAAATTCATCGCGTCGCAACTGCGCCAGCAGCACCCCGAGATTGCCGCGGGCCGCGTGGTGGTCGCGCACCTGGGCAGTGGCGCCAGCCTGTGCGGCTTGCTGCATGGCACCAGCCGCGAGACCAGCATGGGCTTCTCCACGCTCGACGGCATTCCGATGGCCACGCGCAGCGGCGCGCTGGACCCCGGCGCGCTGCTCTATCTGCTCAAGCAACCGGGTCAGTCGATCGACACGGTCGAAGACATGCTCTATCACCGCTCGGGCTTGCTCGGCCTATCCGGCGTTTCGGGCGACGTGCGCAAACTGCTCGCGAGCGACGCGCCCGAGGCTCGCGAAGCGCTGGCGTTGTATGCACTGCGGATCGCGCGCGAAGTGGCCGCCATCGCCACCACGCTCGGCGGGCTCGATGCGCTCGTTTTCACCGCCGGCATCGGAGAGAACCAGCCGGCTGTGCGCGACGCCGTGTGTCACCACCTCGCCTGGCTCGGAGTGGCGCCGGATCCCGCAGCCAGTCAGGTCGCCGTGCTCGTCATGCACACCGACGAAGAGCAGGTGATCGCCGACGAGGCCTGCCAAATTCTTTCCCTTTATCAAACCACCGGAGCCGCCCCATGACCCGCCCACCTGAACGCGCCCCGCCCGAAGACTTCAACCTGCTCGACGCCTGGTGGCGCGCCGCCAACTACCTGTCGGTCGGCCAGATCTACCTGATGGACAACCCGCTGCTCCATCGGAAGCTGGAACTTGCGCACATCAAACCGCGGCTGCTCGGCCACTGGGGAACGACGCCGGGCCTGAATTTCGTCTACGCCCACATGAACCGGGTGATCGTCGCACGCGACCTCGATGCGCTCTTCATCGCCGGCCCCGGCCACGGCGGTCCCGGCGTGGTCGCCAACACCTGGCTCGAAGGCACTTACAGCGAGGTCTACCCGGACGTCGGCCTCAACACAGCCGGCATGCAGCGGCTCTTCACCCAGTTCTCTTTTCCCGGCGGCATCCCAAGCCATGTCGCGCCTGAAACGCCAGGCTCGATCCACGAAGGCGGCGAGCTGGGCTACTCGCTGCTGCACGCCTACGGCGCCGTGTTCGACAACCCCGAGCTCATCGCGTGCTGCGTGATCGGTGACGGCGAAGCCGAGACCGGCGCGCTCGCGGCGAGTTGGCACTCCAACAAGTTTCTCAATCCCACGCGCGACGGCGCCGTGCTGCCCATCCTGCACCTCAACGGCTTCAAAATCGCCGGCCCCACGGTGCTGGCGCGCATCGGCGACGAAGAGCTGACGCAGCTGATGCGCGGCTACGGCCACGAGCCGCATTTCGTTTCCGGTGACGACCCCGAAACGATGCACCGTGCGATGGCGCTGGCGCTCGACACGGTGCTCGACGTCATCCGCGCGATCCAGACCGAAGCGCGCGCAGACGGCTTCACCCGCCGACACCGCTGGCCGATGATCGTGCTGCGTTCGCCCAAGGGCTGGACCGGGCCCAAGGTGGTGGACGGTGTGCCGATCGAAGGCACGCAGCGCGCGCACCAGGTGCCGCTGACCGGCTTTGCGCAGCATCCGGCGCACATCGGCCTGCTCGAAGACTGGATGCGCAGCTACCGCCCCGAGGAGCTGTTCGATGCCCACGGCACCCTCCACGCCCACATCGCGGCCATCGCGCCGCGGGGCCTGCGCCGCATGAGCGCCAATCCGCACGCGAACGGCGGCGCGTTGCTTCGCGATCTCAAGCTGCCGGACTTCCGCGACCATGCCGTGGCGGTCGAGTCTCCCGGCGCCTCGCAAGGCGAAGCCACGCGCGTGCTCGGCGGTTTTGTGCGCGACGTGATGTGGCTCAACGACGAACAACAGAACTTCCGGGTGATGGGCCCGGACGAGACCGTGTCGAACCGTCTGGGTGCGCTCTTCGACGTGACCAACCGAACTTCGACGGCACGCGTCGAGCCGACCGACGACCACGTTGCACCCGACGGCCGCGTGATGGAAGTGCTCAGTGAACACCTCTGCCAGGGCTGGCTCGAGGGCTATTTGCTGACCGGGCGCCACGGCTTCTTCTCGTGCTACGAAGCCTTCATCCACATCATCGATTCGATGTTCAACCAGCACGCCAAATGGTTGAAAGTGACGCGCAAGATCGGCTGGCGGCGCCCGATCGCCTCGCTCAACTACCTCTTGACCAGCCATGTCTGGCAGCAGGATCACAACGGCTTCAGCCACCAGGACCCGGGCTTCATCGACCATGTGGTCAACAAGAAGGCCGAGGTGGTGCGGGTCTATCTGCCGCCGGACGCGAACACGCTGCTGTCGGTGGCAGACCATTGCCTGCGCAGCCGCGACTACGTGAATGTGATCGTCGCCGGCAAGGCACCTGCGCCGCAGTGGCTCGACATCGAGGCCGCCGTGCGGCATTGCAGTGTCGGCCTGGGCATCTGGGACTGGGCCAGCAACGATGCCGGTGTCGCGCCCGATGTGGTGATGGCTTGCGCCGGCGACGTGCCCACGCTCGAAACCATGGCAGCGGTCGATCTGCTGCGCACACACCTGCCCGATCTCAAGGTGCGGGTCGTGAACGTCGTCGACCTGATGGCGCTGGAATCGCCGTCAGCGCATCCGCATGGCCTGGCGGACGCGGTGTTCGATTCGATCTTCACGGTCGACAAGCCGGTGATCTTCGCGTTCCACGGCTATCCGGCGTTGATCCACCGACTGACATACAAGCGTACCAACCACCGAGGCTTCCATGTGCACGGCTACCAGGAAGAAGGCACCACCACCACCCCCTTCGACATGACGGTGCTGAACCGCCTCGACCGCTTCCACCTCGCCGCCGATGCGATCGACCGCGTGCCACGCATGACCAACAGCGCCGCGCATGTGCAGCAGCACCTGCGCGACCGGTTGCTGGCGCATCGGGCTTACATCACCACGAAGGGCGAGGACATGCCTGAGATCTCGGGGTGGCGGTGGCGCGCCCAAAAGGTTGCAAGGGCCTGATCGCTTCAAGTTCGATTTCAGAGCCTTTGGGGCCATCTTGTTGCGCCATCAGCTGCGCCGGCGACCGCCGAGCCTTGTTGCGGACATTAGCGGCTGAGGAGCCAGCAACGGCGTCGGGCCCTGAGCCGACGTAGCGTCTTCTCGAAAGCAGACCTCAAGATGCCGGCCATCTACCTGTTTTCGGGTATTGCTCATCGGTAGCGCGTTGCATAGGATCGCCGCCTTACAAAATGTAACCAGGGTGATCATGGGGAGCATTACTGCAAGGGCGCGATTGCTCCGCGCTCAATCCGTTTGGCTTTGGCTAATTGCCCTGTGGCTGGGCTGCCTCGTGGCCTTGTCCGGCTGCGGCGGCGGCTCCGGCGGCGCGAGCTTCGCCGGCTTCGGGCTCAATCTCACGCAGCCGCCCGCAGGCTTGAGCTATGCCATGACCTCCGCGGTCTACGAGGTCGGGCAGGCCATCGTGCCGAACCGGCCCACCGCCAGCGGCGGCGCCGTCGAGCGCTATGCCGTGGCGCCGCCGTTACCGGCGGGCCTGGCGCTCGACGCGGGCACGGGCGTCATCAGCGGAGCGCCCACCGCCGTTGCCGCATCCGCCGTGCATGTGGTGACCGCCGAGAACGCCGGCGGTAGCGCGACGGCCCGCGTGCAGATCGAGGTGCGCAGCACGCCTGCCGCGCCGTCCGGGCTGACCTACCGTGAAAGCGCCGCGATCTACACCGTGGGCCAGGCCATCGCGGCCAACGCGCCCGCCAGCAGCGGCGGTCCGATCACCGGCTACAGCATCGCGCCGGCCTTGCCCGCGGGGCTGCTGCTCGACCCGCAGACCGGCGTGATCAGCGGAACACCCACCGCCGCCGCGGCGGACGCGGCCTACACCGTCACCGGCACCAACGCGGCCGGATCGGCCGAGGTCACGTTGCAGCTGGCAGTCCAGGCGGCGCTGGCGGCGCCTGCCAGCGTGGCGTATGCCACGCCGCGCGCGCTCTACGCCACGGCGCAAGCCATCGTTCCCAACACAGCGCTGGTGATCGGCGGCACGCCCTCGGCGTTCTCGGTGATGCCGGCGCTGCCCGGCGGCCTGAGCCTCAACGCGCTGACCGGTGCGATCACCGGCACGCCGGCGGCCATCCAACCGCTGACGACATACACGGTCACGGCCAGCAACAGCGCGGGCTCGGCGCAGGCGCAGGTGCAGATCGCGGTCACCGGAAGTGGCAGCTGGTTTTCGCAGGCGGTTCTGCCGACCGGACGTCACTACGCGCCGGTCGTGCGCCTGCAAAGCGGCAAGGCGCTGGTCATCGGCGGGTTCACGGCCTCCGGCGTGACCGCGTCGGTCCTTGTCTACGACCCGGCGGGCAACAGCTGGACCGCGGCCGCGCCCATGTTGACGCCTCGCTCCGACGGATCGGCGACCGTGCTGCCCGACGGACGCGTGCTGGTCGCCGGCGGCGACGGCGCGGGCATCTCCCCCATTGCGGCCGCCGAAATCTACGACCCGGTCGCCGATACCTGGCAGCTCGCCGCGAGCATGGCCGAGGCGCGCACGCGGGCCACAAGCACACTGCTGCCCAATGGCAAGGTCCTCGTCATCGGTGGCTACCGCCGGATTCCCAGTTTGACCTTTTCGCAGACGGCCGAGCTGTATGACCCGGCTTTCAACACCTGGACCTCCATGGCCACGCCGTTGTCGTCCCCACGCGCTCAGCATGCCGCGCAGCTGCTGCCGGGCGGCAATGAAGTGCTGGTGATCGGCGGCATCAACCGAAACGGGTTCGTGACCTCCGCCGAACGGTTCCCTGTCAACGACAGCGGTGCCACCACGCCTGTTGCGGGCACCGTGCCCGCCGCCAACGTATACACCTCCGTGCTGCTGGCGGACGGCGACGTGCTTGCGATGGGCGATGGCAGCAGCACCGCGATGCGCTTCGACGTCGCCACGTCGGGCTGGACGGCGAGCGTTTTTTCCAGCACGCGCTCCCTTCCGACGATGACGACGCTGGCCGATGGCCGCGTGTTGCTCGCGGGCGGTACTGGCAGTGGCGGCGTTCGCCTGACCACCGCAGAAATCTACAACCCCGACTTCGACGTCTGGACGCCGGCGAGTTCGATGTCCACCGGGCGCAGTGCCGCCTCCGCGGTCTTGCTCAGCGACGGCTCCGTCCTGGTTGTCGGCGGGTTCTCCAACCCTGCCGGCGAAGTCGACGCGGTGGAGCGCTTCCTGCCCTAGGCCTTGCCGTGTCACAAGCGAACGGCCGCTCTCCTGGCCTGCGAACGTCGGTTATCTGGCGATTTTTGGGAAGTGGTCGACCGTCCGGTTCTGGCCGATTGTGCCCCTTGCCGTAAGTCAAACATAGCCGCGAAAGCTGATGCCAAACCCAGTGAGAGCAGGCGCCGCTTGGACGCGGCATCCAGGACAGCTCCAGTCCGGACCGCGCATGCTGAGGCTCCCTCAACTCGATGGGAGACCATCATGGGATCAGCAAACTCTGCAACCTGCCGAGTGCCCTGGAACAAGGGCAAGATCGTCGGCCAGAAGGCGCCCTTCAAGCTCAAGGACATTTGGGCCCTGCGGGTGCGGCTGCAACTGGAGGGTCGAGTGCGCGAGCTCGCTCTCTTCAACTTAGGCCTGGACAGCAAGCTGCGAGGCTGCGATCTTGTTAGCCTGAAGGTCAGGGACGTCTGCCACGGAGAGCAAGTTGCCCCAAGGGCAACAGTGATGCAGCACAAGACGCAGCGTCCGGTGCAGTTCGAGCTCACGCCCGGAACCCGCGAGGCTGTGCAGGCGTGGATCCAGCGCACCGGACTGCGATCGGACGACTTCCTGTTCCCGAGCCGAATGCATGACTCGCCGCACCTCGGCACCCGGCAGTACGCCCGGATTCTTGGTGGCTGGGTCAGAGAGCTTGGATTAGATTCTGCCGACTACGGAACGCACTCGATGCGACGGACGAAGGCGACGCTGATCTACCGGCGGACGAGGAACCTCCGCGCGGTGCAGTTGCTGCTCGGCCACTCCAAGCTTGAGTCGACCGTCAGATACCTGGGCATCGAGGTGGATGACGCCCTGGAGATCTCGGAGCAGACGGAAATCTGAGCGAGCGTCGATTGGACGGCGCGGATCCCTCCGCCTTGCTGCGGCGGTGAGGCGGATCGATGCGCTCGGATGGCTCTATTGCGGCGCACAGGAGACATTCAGCGGGCCGTACCGACTGACCGCAACCAGTCTGAAGCAGCCACCCCGGTATCCAATACCGGGGCCAAGCTCTCACCCTCCCCCACTCTCCTGAAACAACGCCGCCGCATCCCGCGCCAAATCCGAAGCGATCCAAAGCAGGTTGTCCCGATGCCCTGCCCCCGCCTCTTCGAACCATCCATCGCCGGCGCCGTGGCAGCACCACAGCAGTGAATTCAGTTGTTCCAGCTTGCATTCCAACAGGTCTGCTGCGTTGGGGGTGGTCGCGTGGGGAGAGGCCGGCGCGGTAGCGCGGGCCATAATTCGTTTAGCCATTTGTTGTGCTCTCTTTCAAGGTTATGCACGTCACTTGGTTAGACGGTCATGGTGTTCGCGCACCGTGGCCGTCGCCTTTTGTGCCTCACGTTCGCATCGATCGATCTGCATCGATGGCCCGCCGTGAGGCGAAGCGGTTCATTCATTCATTCACTCAATCAGTCAGTGGTCCGTGGTGTGGTGTGTGCTGCCCTCCTCGCCCACATGGCGGGTCGTTTCATCACAGGGGCATTCACTGTAGAGAAGTCCCGCCCGGCGCACAGAGATATTTCGCCGAGGAATGCGCGGTTCGCGCAAGTAATCGCACTGCGGCAGCGGCGATTCACAAAGCCCTGACAGTCAGGCCCTGAAAGCGGGGCCCGAGCCCCGCATCGACAGCAGCGCCTCAGCCCTGCCCGCCGAACTCCCGCGCGTGCTCCACCGCGTACTTGATGAGCTCCGCCTGCCCTTCGATGCCCAGGCGCCGCTTGATGCTCTGCCGGTGCGCCTCCACGGTGCGCACGCTCAGGCCGAGGTCGCGCGCGATCTGCTTGCTCGATTCGCCGCGGCCGAGCGCGCTCAAGATCTCGCTCTCGCGCGGCGTGAGCAGCGGGCGCGGGGTCTGGTTGCGAAAGAGTTTCTTCGACACGGCCGGGCTCAAGAAGGTGCCGCCCGCCGACACGGCCTCGATGGCCGCCACGATCTCCGCCGCCGGCGCGTCTTTCAGCACGTAGCCGCGCGCGCCGACCTGCAGGGCCTTCTGCACGTACTCGGGGTTGTCGTACATGCTGAGCATCACGATGTGGGGCGCGGGCTGCTGGTGCGGCTGTTGTTGTTGCAGCAGCAGCGCCGCCAGCTCGATGCCGTTCATGTCCTTCATGCCCACGTCCATGAGCACGAGGTGCGGCTGCGCGGGACCGATGAGTGCCAGCGCCTCGGCCGCGCTGCCGGCCTCGCCCACGATCTCCAGGCCGGGCATGGCGCCCAGGCGCGCGCGCAGGCCGTCGCGCACCAGCGGGTGGTCGTCGACCAGGAACAGGCGCACGACAACAGGAGCGGCAGCAGCGGCGGGGTCTTCTTTCATGGCCGCTATTCTGGCTTTGCGCGCCGCACGGGCACTTCGGCCACGATGGAGGTGTGGCCCCGGCCCGAGCGCATGCGCAGCCGGCCTTCGATGGACTCCATGCGCTCGCGCATGTTGCGCAGGCCGATGCCGCGCTGCGGGTCGAGCTGCATGGCCTCGACGTTGAAGCCGACGCCGTCGTCGCTGATCTCCAGGCGCACGGCCTCTTCGTCGAAGCCCAGTGCGATGTGCACCTGCTGCGCACGCGCGTGTTTGCGCACATTGGTCAACGCTTCCTGCGTGACGCGAAAGAGCGCGGTCTTGGCTTCTTGCGACAGCTCGAAGGGTTCGCCCTCGACCATGATGGATGCGTCCACGCCGCCTTCTTCACCGAACTCGGCGCCCAGGCGCTCCAGCGCGGCGGGCAGGCCCAGGGTGTCGAGCAGCGCGGGACGCAGCCGGTGCGAGATGCGGCGCACTTCGGTGAGCGAATCGTTCAGCCGCTGCAGCGCCTTGCCGAGCGCGGGCGGCGGCGACTGGTGCGCGCGGTCGAGCTGCTCCACCGCCGATTCGATGAGCAGCTTGGCCGACACCAGCGTCTGGCTGGTGCCGTCGTGCAGTTCGCGCGCGAGGTGGCCGCGCTCTTCTTCCTGCGACTGCACCACGCGGCGCGCGAGCAGGCGCAGCTTGGCTTCGGCCGTGCGGTGCTCACTGAGGTTGAGCAGCAGCCCGGCCGCGCTGACCACGCCCAGGCACAGCGCGGCGATGCCGGCGATCCACAGCAGCGTGGCGGTGACGTTGGCGTTCATCTGCCGGTCGAGGGTGTCCATGGTCGACTGGATGTCGTCCAGGTACAGGCCGGTGCCGACCATCCAGTTCCAGCGCGGCAGCGCGGTGACGTAGCCGAGCTTGGGCGCCATCTGCGCGCTGGAGGGCTTGCGCCATTCGTACTCGACGTAGGCGCCGCCCTTGTCGCGCGCGCCCTTGATCAGCTCCTGGATGGTGAAGCGGCCATGCGAATCGCGCAGGTTCCACAGGTTCTGGCCCACCAGCTCGGGCTGGCGCGAATGCATGAGCGAGTTGCCGTCCATGTCGTAGACGAAGAAGTAGCCGTCGTCGCCGTAGTTGAGCGTGGCCAGGCGGCGCAGGGCTTCGGTGCGCGTGGCCTCGTCGTCCAGGCCCGACTCGTACAGCGGCAGCAGGTTGCTCACGGCCAGGTCGACGTAGCTGCGCAGCTCGCTGCGGCGCTGGGCCATGTAGCTGCGCTCGATGAGGGCCCGCTCGCGCTGGGCCAGGTCGTGCTCCTGGTGGCGCACGGCCAGGGCCACGAGCACCAGCGCGACCAGCAGGGGCGCAACGGCCAAGGCGACGATCTTGGTGCGCAGGTTCATCGTCGGGGTGGGTGCCTCGTTCGTCCTGGTGCGTTCAATGCACGCTGGTCGGCCGCCCCGCAGCCACCCACGCATCCAGCCCACCCGTCAGCGGCAGCGCCCGCCGCGCCCCGCGCGCCAGCAGCACGCGCGCAGCCTGCGCGGCCGAGACTTCGTTGGGGCAGTTGCAGTACAGCACCACGTCGCGGTCGGGGTCGATGGTGAGGTCCAGGTTGCGCTGCTGCAGCGCCTTGAGGGTGTACGACAGCGCGCCCGGAATGCGGCGCGGGTCGACCTGCACGCCGGCTTCGCCGCGCACGTCGATCACCAGCGGCGGCACGTCGCCGCTCATGAGGTCGAACAGTTCGTCGACGCTGATGCGCGGCATGCCGGTGAGCCGCGCGAAGGCGCGGCGGCGCCAGTAGCGCACGGCGAGCATCACGAGCAGCACCACGCCCAGCGCGGCAGTGGCGATGCCGCCGGCCTGCGCCAGCACGGCGAGCACCTGCTGGATCTGGTCGCGAAAGAGCCAGCCCAGGCCGAGGAACAGGCCCGTCCAGACCAGCGCGGCGACGATGTCGAAGCCGACAAAGCGCCGCACCGACATGCCCAGCGCGCCGGCCATGGGCGGCGCCACCACAGAGACGCCAGGCACGAACTTGGCGGCCACGAGCGACATGCCGCCCCAGTCGGAAATGAGCGATTCGCCGCGCCGCACGCAGGAGTCCTGCGACAGCGAGATGCGGCACAGCAGCCGCATGAAGCGGTAGCCGAAGCGGCGCCCGGCATAGAACCACGCGCCGTCGCCCAGCAGGTTGGCGACCACGGCGGCCAGCACCACGCCGACCACCGACACGTCGCCCGCCGCCAGCAGCGCGCCAGTGACGACCAGCACGGCCGCGGCCGGCACGGGCAGACCCAGGCGCGCGGCAAAGCTGGCGGCAAACACCACCAGGATCGCGTTCTGCACCAGCAGCGACATCAGCTGCGCCATGCGGGCCGCCGTTCGGTCGTTGCCGGGGGCCGCAGGGGGGCGCGCCGGGAGGGGGGGTG